>JAFGBC010000025.1 GCA_016933355.1 Candidatus Aminicenantota bacterium | reverse complement strand
CCCGGCGCCTCCGAAACCCTCAGCTTTGAAAAACTGCTGCGGAACAAGCCCGAGGACGAAGACATCCAACTCGAAATGACCCGGGACGCGTTGAGCGAGCTGGGGGTGGACCTCTCCATCGTCGGCGTCGAGATCGAAACCTATACGACGACGTACGGCGTTTGGGCCGTCGACCTCGGCGCCTCGGAGGCGTATCGGCGGAGCTTGGAGAAGGGCGGGCATTTGACGGGCCTGTCCACGGAAGGCCGGGGTCTCAAAGGCGTGACGGGCGTCAAGCACGTTCGCGACACCTATTTCGTCGTCAGCGCCATCGACGGCCGGGCCTGGAGCCAGCAGGCGATCTCCGATCTCGGCGAGGACGAGCTCTACGACATGCTCGACGGCGACCTGTCCTTCCGTCACACGGATCCGCTGTCCAAGCGCACGGACAGCTTCCCCCTGGAACGGATCGACGTCGAGAAGGAGTTTTATATCGCCCGGTTGACCGTCGGCGTCAGCGTAGCGACCGCCGACTTTCTTCCGGACAGCATCAACGGGGAGGAGAACTGGTACCGTTCCGGACCGGTCGGCTTCGACCTGGGCTGCAGCTATCGAGCGGACCGCAAATCCCGCAAGGTCACGATCAGCGGCCCGGCCTACGAGCCGGATTGCTATCGCCCGTGGTAAAACGAGTTTGCGAACATCGGGGGGGCTCATCGTTGAAACGGCCGGAGGCATTTCCGCAGGAGCCGGCGCCGGGAGGTCAGGCGATGAGCCGAGAAACGCCGCTGCTGTCCGCGGTGGAAGACGACGACATCGAATCGGTGAGAAAACTGCTGGCCGACGGAGTCGATCTCGAGGACCGCAACGCCTACGGGCAGACGGCGCTTCACCTGGCGGCGGGATTCGGCCGGGTCGAAATCATGGCGCTGCTGCTCGAACACAACGCCGACATCGAGGCCGTCGCCTGCTACGGCCACCGGCCCCTGATGCTCGCGGGCTCCAACCGCTGCTTCTGGAAGACCGACCAGGCCAGCGAACGGACCGTCGCCTCTATGCTGAAGTTCAATCCGCAGCTGAACGCCCAGGACCGGTACGGCTGGACGGCGCTGCACCATGCGGCCTACGACGGCCATACCCGGACCGTAGAGCGGCTGCTCTTCGCAGGAGCCGATCGGCGGGTCAAGAACAGGAAACAGGAAGATCCCCTGACCCTGGCGGTCAAAACGCCGCAGAGGCACCCTTATGAAGACCGTAAAACCATCCTGCCGAGCCGCAAGGAGGACGATTCTCTCTTCGATGTGGTGATGGTCTTGTACGCCGCCGAAGGCGGGCGCAACCTGCATTGGAAACGGCGGGCTTCCTTGTTCAGGCTCGCTGAAAAATACCGTTGCCCGGAAATCGCGGCATTGTTCGGTCAGCCCCTTCCCTGAAGGAGGAGTTCAAGGTTAAGTGGCAGCTGGTAGATTTAAAAATTGAGCTCGCCTCGTAATCTATAATAAAGGGGCTGTTTCCGTCTACGTATCGAGGCTGCGAGAGCGCAGCCCTACAAAAAGAATTGTAAAATTGGGATAGTATGATAGACTTATCCAAACTTTTGACGCAGCCTTTCTTCAAAAGAGGAGGAGGAGATGGATTACTTATTAACCGACGAACATAAGATGGTGCGGGAGCTGGCCCGGAAGATCGCGGACGAAAAGATCCGGCCGGTAGCCGCAAAATACGATCAGACCGAAGAATATCCTTGGGAGATCATGAAAGTGATCGCCGAGGCCGGGTTGTTCGGCTTGTTCGTCCCCGAAGAGTACGGCGGGATAAGCCCGACCGTGCTCGGCTTGTGCCTGGCGACCGAAGAGCTGTCGCGCGCGTGCGGCGGCATCGCCGTCTGCTACGCGGCGTCAGCCTTGGGGACGATTCCGATCGTGCTGTTCGGCAGCGAGGAACAGAAGAAAAAATATCTGCCGGACCTGGCCGCCGGGAATAGGGTCGCGGCTTTCGCCGTCACCGAACCGGAGGCGGGTTCCGACGCTTCCGCCATCAAGACGACGGCCAAAAAAGAGGGCGATCACTATCTCCTCAACGGCGTGAAGCATTTCATCACCAACGGCGGCGACGCCGAGACCTACGTCGTGATCGCCATGACGGACAAGAAGAAGGGCGCCCGCGGCGCTTCCGCCTTTATCGTGGAGAAAGGCTGGCCGGGTTTTGAATTCGGCAAGAAAGAGGAAAAGATGGGCATCCGCGCCTCGTCCACGAGGGAGCTGGTTTTCACCGATTGCAGGGTTCCCGCGGAGAACCTGCTGGCTAGAGAAGGGATGGGGTTCATCGTGACGATGAAGACCTTCGATCAATCCCGTCCCGGAGTCGCCGCCCAGGCGCTCGGGATCGCGCAGGGCGCCTTGGACGTCGCGGTCAAATACGCCAAGGAACGGCATCAGTTCGGCAAGCCCATTTCGGCGTTCCAGGGTCTTCAGTGGATGCTGGCGGACATGGCGACCCAGATAGAGGCGGCGCGGGCGCTGGTCTACGCCTGCGCCAGGGAAATCGACGCCGGCGCCAAGGATGTCGCCAAGGATTCCGCGATGGCGAAGATGTACGCTTCCGACGTCGCGATGAAGGTGGCCACCGACGCCGTGCAGATCCTGGGCGGCTATGGATACATGAGGGATTACCCCGCCGAAAAGTACATGCGTGACGCGAAGATCACGCAGATCTACGAAGGAACGAATCAGATCCAGCGCAATATCATCGCCCTGCAGCTGATCAAAGAGACGGCGAAATGAGCGTTCGGGCCTCGGTCTCCGGTTTCCGGCCGACGACCGACGGCCGACGACCGACGAGGAGCGGCTGAAGGCTGAGCATGAATATCATTGTCTGCATCAAACAGGTCCCGGAGACGACGGACGTCAAGATCAACCCCGAGACGAACACGCTCATTCGCGAAGGGGTGAAATCCATCATCAACCCTTTCGATATGTACGCGCTCGAGGAGGGCGTGCGCCTCAAGGAGAAGTTCGGGGGAAAAGTCGCCGTACTGACGATGGGGCCTCCCCAGGCCGAGGCCGCTTTGCGCGAGGCGATCTCTTTGGGCGCCGACGAGGGCATTCTGGTCTGCGACCGCGCGTTCGCGGGAAGCGACACCTGGGCCACCAGCTACACGCTGGCCGGGGCCGTCCGGAAGATCGGCGCCTTCGACCTGATCGTCTGCGGAAAGCAGGCCTCCGACGGAGATACGGCGCAGGTCGGGCCGGGGATCTCCGCGCATCTCGACATTCCGCAGGTGACCTACGTGAAAAAGATCGAGTCGATCGAACCGGCCTCGGAGGGCAAGGGCTGGCTGATGCGCGTCGAACGCATGATGGAGGAGGGATTCGAGATCATTGAAACGCCGCTTCCCGCCCTGCTGACGGTCGTCAAGGAGATCAACGAACCGCGGCTTCCTTCTTTAAGAGGAATGATGAAGGCCAAAACGGCCAAGATCGCGGTTTGGGGGCAGAACGACCTGAAGCTCGACGAGAACAGCATCGGCTTGTGCGGTTCGCCCACTCAAGTCATAAAAATCTTCACGCCGCCGCCGAGGACCGGCGGACGGAGGCTCCAGGGGGAGATCCCCGAAGTCGTCGGGACGTTGGTCGAACTTCTGAAGAACGACCTGGCCTAAACGATCATGTCGATTCAGGTCATCAACGAAAAATGCACCGGCTGCAAGCTGTGCGTCAAGGTCTGTCCTTTTAGCGCCATCGCCATGGCCGATAAAAAGGCGGTCATCGACCTGAACGCGTGCACGCTCTGCGGGGCCTGCCTGCCCGCGTGCAAGTTCGACGCGATCGTGTTGGAGAAGACTCCGGCCGCCTGCGAGCTGCCCGATATCAAAGACTTTAAGGGCGTCTGGGTCTTCATCGAGCAGAAAAGGGGCAAGGTCCAGTCCGTCGCGTACGAGCTTTTGGCCAAGGCCCAGGAGCTGGCCGGGAAGCTTCGGACGGACGTCAGCGGGGTTCTGATCGGGAACGACCTTGACGGCCAGCTCGACGAGGTCATCCGGCGCGGCGCGGACACCGTCTATCTGGTCCAGGCTCCCGAAATCGCGGAGTATCAGGACGAGCCGTATACGAACATCCTGGTCCGGCTCATCGAGAAGCATAAGCCGGAGGTCTTGCTCTGCGGCGCCACGGCGATCGGGCGGTCCTTGATTTCCCGCGTGGCCGTCAAATTGAAGCAGAAGGCCGGCCTGACGGCCGACTGCACGGGACTGGATATCGACCCGGACAAGAAGATCCTGCTCCAGACGCGCCCCGCCTTCGGCGGGAATATCATGGCCACGATTATTTCGCCGAATCATCGTCCTCAGATGGCGACCGTCCGGCATAAAGTCTTTCAGCCGATGGCGCCCGACGGACGGAGAACGGGGAAGATCATCAAAGAGCATTTTGACGGCTCGGTCTATGCTTCGCGCACCAAGCTTCTGGAGATCGTCGAGGACGTCGCGTCGCTGGTCAATATCGCCGAAGCGGATATCATCGTCTCGGGCGGCCGCGGACTGGGAGGGCCCGAGAATTTCAAAATCCTCGAGGAACTGGCGCGCGTTTTGGGCGCGGCGGTGGGCTCCTCGCGCGCGGCCGTGGACGCGGGCTGGATACCTTATTCGCACCAGGTCGGCCAGACCGGACGCACCGTCGCTCCCAAGATCTACGTCGCCTGCGGCATCTCGGGCCAGATCCAGCACCTCGTCGGCATGCAATCCTCGAAAACGATCGT
>JAFGBC010000156.1 GCA_016933355.1 Candidatus Aminicenantota bacterium | reverse complement strand
GCGGGGACGGCCAGCCGGTCGACGGCCGGCGCCTCGTGGACCATCTGGGCGATCTTCTCCTCGAGCGTCATCCGCGCGACGAGGTCCGCGACGCGCCGCTCCAGGGGGAGGTCGGGGTCGAGATAGGGGGTCGCTTCGCTCGCGCAGCGGCGGCAGAGGAGGACCTTGTCGCCGAAGACCTGGCCGACCAGGAACCCGCCCGGGAAGGGCGCGGCGACGCTAGACCCCGAGATCTCGCGTCCGTCGTCGAGGTAGAGCTCCTCGACCGCGGCGTCCTCGGCGTGGGGCGCGGCGATCCGCAGGACCTGGGAGGGCGAAAGCGCCTCCGGCCGCGCCGCGTGCCGGGCGAACCGGAGCAGCTTGGGATGGGCGGCCGCCCACAGGCTTCCGGCGGAGTCGACGGCGAGATTGTCGACGGCCGTCCCCGTCTTGATCCGGAACGAGCGCGTCAGGCGGCCGGACGCGGGATCGCGCTTGTAGGCGTGGATGGAGCGGTCGGTCGTGCCGGCCACGTAGACCGTCGCGCCGTCCGGGGTCATGGCGATCCCGTTGGCGTATCCGACCCGCTTGGCGGCAACCTCCAGGGCCCGGCCGTCGAAGTAAAGGACCGAGGCTCTGCGGAGGAACAGGTAGGCTTCGATATCCCGGCCGCGCCGGCTGCGGCTGCCGTGATCGTTGGTGACGTAGAAGCGGCGCGGGCCGACGGCCAGGATGTCGTTGGGGCTGGACAGGCGGGGGTCGGCGATCGACTCTTTATGGATGAGGGCGTCGCCCGCGACTTCGAAGATCTCGACGGACGGGCCTACGGCTTTGTGATTGACGGCGAAGAGGAGGGTCTGTCCGTCCGCGGCCGCGAAGAGGCTGATGCCGTGGGGGTGGAAATCGGCGGGCGCGCTCCGAGCCAAGGGCCGAGGCGCCGGAACGTCGGCCGTCGGGTCGAGGACGAAGATCCGTCCCGGAACATCACGGCCGGCCGCCCGGGCCCGGCGATCGTCGCTGGAGATGAAGGCGCGCCCGGTGATGGGATGGATCGCGATGTCCTCGGGACCCGGAATCCCGCCGAGGACCAGGCGTTCGCAACCCGTGTGCGGCTTGATGGACTTGAACGCCCCGGCGAGATAAAGCGATCGCACGGCCAGGAGCCCGGCGAGAACCAGCACGACGGCGAGCCCGACGATCATCCGCTTGACTATCATGACTTCCTCCCTCTCGTAATATATATCAAACGGGCGTCTCGAGAAACACGGCCATTATCGCTTGGCCCTCCTTTTTGCTAGAATAAGGCGTGCGAATGAACCGTGCGCTCTTCCTCCTGATCCTCGCCGCGGCGGTCGTCGTCCCTTCCGGCGCGGGACGGGCGGCGCCGGCCGGCCGGGCGGATACGCCCGAAACCGAACCCCAGCGCCTGTCCAGGATTCTGGTGCCCGAGATTCAGAGGACCATGGCCGAGGGCCGGATCCCGTCCTGCGCGGTCGCCCTCGTCCGCGGCGACGCGATCGTCTGGACCGGCGCCTTCGGCTATTCCAACCTTTGGGCCAGGACGCCGGCCCGCCCGGAAACGGTCTATCTCATCGGCTCGACGTTCAAGACGATGGCGATGACCGGCCTCGTCCGGCTCATGGACGAAGGCAAGTTCCGGCTCGACGACCCGGTGGCGCCCCTGCTCGGAGACCTCAAGATCCGGGACGAGCCGCCGGACCGGCCCGTGACCTTCCGGCATCTCTTAACCCACACCGCGGGCCTGCCCTCGGACTTCGGCCCCTTCCTGGTCTGGGGCGACGCCTCGCCCCCCTCGCTGGCCTCCTATCTCCAGAAATCCCTCAAGCTGAAAAACCCGCCGCTCGCCATGGTCGAGTATTCGAACATCGGATTCACGCTGATCGCGTTCCTGATCGAGAAGCTCTCCGGCCAGCCCTTCCGGAGCTACATCATCTCGCGCGTCTTCGAGCCGGCCGGCCTAACCGATACGGGATTCATCCCGCGGCCCGACATGGTCGAACGGCTGGC
Source organism: Candidatus Aminicenantota bacterium (assembly GCA_016933355.1). Taxonomy (GTDB): domain Bacteria; phylum Acidobacteriota; class Aminicenantia; order Aminicenantales; family JAFGBC01; genus JAFGBC01. The sequence goes on along the minus strand of JAFGBC010000156.1, from coordinate 728 downwards.
CGTCCCTTATATCGTCTCGGTTAAGACCGGCGCCTGGACGCCCGTCCACTGGCAGAAGGCCAGCGTCTGGCCGGCCGGGATCGTCTACGGGACCGTCCTCGACCAGGCCCGCTGGCTCATCGTCAACCTCAACGGCGGCCTCGCGGGCGGCCGGCGCCTCGTGTCCGAGGCGGCTTTCGCCGAGATCATGACGCGGCAGTACAGCCGGTTCGCCGGGCCGATCGGCCACGGCTGGCTCAACGAAACGACCGGGTTCGGGCTGGCCTGGTGGATTTCGGAGCGGAACGGCGCCAAGCTCTTCGCCCACAGCGGAAGCGTGTCGGGCTACACCGCTTTCCTGGCGGGCAACCTGGAGCGCAGGACGGGATTCGCCGTCCTCAGCAACGGCAACCAGTCTCACCCGTACTTCTATCGTCTGGCCTTGGCGGCCCTCGACGCTCTGGAGCCGGCCCCGGCGGCGGAGTAGGAATCGGGACGGGGCGGGGTCTCAGTCCGCGCTCCGTCCGCGCGGGGCGGGGAAGGCGCCGCCGCCGGCGCGCTGGGCGCTGTCTTCGGCGACCTCGCGGGATTTGTCGTAGAGGAAGGCGGCGAGCAGGTAATACTCGGCGGCTTCGGCCGCCCTGTCGCGGGCGAAGGCGGCGTCGGCCTGGCTCTCTTCCTCGCGGGCCCGGTCGTACAGCCAGGAGGCCGTCTCCCGGGCCTTGATGATGTCGGCGCCCATCCGCAGT
>JAFGBC010000155.1 GCA_016933355.1 Candidatus Aminicenantota bacterium | reverse complement strand
TCGGCGAAGCGGAGGAAATAGCCCCAGCCGCCGGCGCCCTGGAGGACCTTGATCAGGACCTTGTTCCAGCCCTTGCGGAGCCGGACCCTGACCGTGTCCTGGTCGGGATAGGCGCCGCGATAGGCCGGGTTGGAGTGGACGAGGGTGCCGTTGATCCAGACCCGGACGCCGTCGTCGCTGCCGAGAAGGAGCGCGGCCTCCCGGTCGTCGGGGGACCGAACGTAGGCGAGCCCGTAGACGACCGCGTACTCGTTGGGCGTCACGAGCTTGGTCAGGTCCACGAAGCCGGTCGGGGAGGCTTGAATCGGCCGCCAGGCGACGTCGGCGCCACCTTTTCCTTCATAATGGGCCGCCGGGTCGGATTCCTTCTCGGGCGGATACGCCGTCAGCAGCGAATCCATGTCGGGCGCGTCGAACGGCCCGATGAGGTTCCAACCCGTGATGAAGCGGCGGGCCGTCGGGGTCAGTCCGTAGCCGACGAAGGCCATATCCATCCCGGCCGACGCGTCCGCCTTGCCGACGACCTCGAGGTCGATCGCGTTCGTCCCCTTCCTGAAGGAGACGTCCTTGAGGCTCAGCCGGGCCAGGTTCTTGTCCGGAGCGTAGCCGTCGAGCACGACGTCGGGCAGCGCCGTAGCCGTCCCGGCCGAATCGAGGCCGGCGGCCCGCACCCGCCCCATCGACGGTCCGGTCAGGAAGTAGAGGTCGAGGTCGTAACGTTCGGCGACGCGGAGAGGGAACGTGAAGCGAGCCTTGGCGCCGGGCGCGCCGCCCTCCGTCGCGAGGAAGGGAACGCGCGCTCCGTCGGGGGCGTAAAGGGACGACAGGGTCCGGGTGAGCCTCGCGGCCTCGAACCGGATCCGCCTGGTCTCGTCCGCGAACACCGTCCGTTCCGGCTCGGCGTCCCTTTCGACCTCGGTCCAAGCCGGAGCGACGAAATCCTCGGGCGGCTCGAACGCAAAGGACAGGCGGTCGCTCACCGGAGCCATCGGCGGGAAAGGCTTATGGGGCTCGGCTTGATACCAGAACGCGACCGACGAATAATTGTCCGCCCGGTCGTTGGCGTGGCCGTGCTCGATCTCGACCCGGATCGATTTCGTGAACGGAACGGGGTCGGGGATGTGGAAGCGGTGGACGGTCGCCTTGGCGCCGGCCTGGAAATCCTCCTCCTGGAGGGGGCAGCCGTAGAAGAGATTCTGGCCCTCGCGCATGCCCCAGGCGTCCGAGAAATAGTCTTCGGAGCCCGTCCCGTGGAGCGACGGCGCGCTCTCGCCGTCGACGAAGATTCTATCGTCGCCCTCGCCCCACCAGCCCATGGCCCGCTGAAGGACGCTCAGGCTGCAGCCGACGTAGTGGCCGCGTCCGGCCGCCTCGAGGATGAGATAGTTCCGACCGCTCGCGCAGGGCGTTTCCTGGCGGTATTGGGCGTGAAAGGTCGGCGTGTCGGCCGGCAGCGAGGGAAGGAGCCTGTAATCGATATAATAATAGAAGGCGGGGATCGTCGCCGCGCCCTCGTTCGTGACCGTGATCCGCGCCGAGGTCCGGAACGGCATGAACCAGTAGCCATTCCGGGCCCGTCCCTCGGACGAGCAGGCGATAGGGAGCGAAGACAGGTTCCGGTTGAGGCCGTGCCCGACGCCGAAGAAGTCCCCGATCGGCGCCTCGATCGATGGCGAGGCCTCGCCGTCCCAGTAGGCGCGCAGGACGATCTTGCGTCCGTAGAACGCCTCGGCGGCGATCGTTACCCAGATGTGGTGGACGGCGCCCGGGCCCCGGATCTCGGCCAGAACGGCCGTGGCCCCCGGCTCGATCGTCAGGGCGTCCTTGTTCGCGCCCGTCCGGTCATAGGACGAGATGCGCTTCGATACGAAGTCCTGAGTCCGGCCCAGGCTCTCGAGAAGATCCTGTCCCCAGGCCGCGGCCGCAAACAGGACGCAAGCTCCGACGATGACGGGTCTCGGCCTCATGGTCGCCTCCTCGGGCTTCCCCCGGCCGCGAACGGGCGCCCCGCCTTGGAGCCGGGCCCGCCTCCGGAGAAGTCCGCCGCCGGAGAGGCCGGCTTTCTTCAGGATCTCGCGGGTCGCGCTTGTCCGCGCGGCCTCAGTCGCGGATATAGGTCAGCCAGCTCTCGTATTTCGGGTTTCGTCCGCCGACGATGTCCTTGTAGGCCTTCGTCAGCTGGAGGCTGACGGGTCCGGGCTTGCCGCTCCCGATCGAAGCGTCCTTGATCGTCTGCTCGGGGTCCGAGCCGTCCCGGTAGCGGACGATCGGGATGACCTCGACGGCGGTTCCCGTGAAGAACGCCTCGTCGGCCTCGCAGAACTCCTCCTTGCGGATGGGGCCGACCTCGGTCTTGAAGCCCAGGTCGCGGGCGATCTCGAGGATCGTCGTCCGGGTGATGCCCTCCAGGACGGACTCGGTCTTGTCGTTGGTCCGGACGACGCCGTCCGAGACGATGAAGAGGTTCTCGCCGGGCCCCTCGGCGATCCGGCCCTCGAGGTTGAGGAAGACGGCCTCGTCGCAGCCCTGGTCCCGAGCTTCCAGCCCGCAGATCGTGGACTGGACGTAGACGCCGCCGAGCTTGGCCGTCATTCGGATCTGGCTGTGGTGGATGCGCCGCCAGGGGAGGAGATAGACGCAGACGCCCTGTTCC
>JAFGBC010000154.1 GCA_016933355.1 Candidatus Aminicenantota bacterium | reverse complement strand
GTCCTCAAGGACAAGTCGGAGCCGCCCGAGGGCGACGAGCACCCCAGCGACAGCCTGGCCGACTTTCTGAAGACGTCCTGGAGCGTCTCGGAAGCCTACTACGGCTGGACCTGGAGCATCGACGTCAAGCCTGGCTACGAAGGCTACGTCAAGTACGCGAGCCGGTACGAACCCCTGATGACCTATTCCCATATCGGGAACATCCCCTTCCAGACCGTCCGGAACGAGATCGAGAGCCGGCGCCCCGTCGTCCTCCTGGTCGACACGGACGGCAGCGGCGCGTCCGATCATTTCGTCACGGTCGTCGGCGTCCTGACCGAGGGGGAGACGAATTACTACGGCTGCTACCACACATGGGATCTGGTTCTCCACTGGTATCCCTACCGGCCTGTGGCCGCCGGGACCGCCTGGGGCGTCCGGGACGCCTATCTCTGCTTTCTATCCTACGGGCTCTTCCCGCCCTCGGCCTTCAGCGTCGAGCGCCTGACCAACGACCTGATCTTCTTCCGGGAGGGCGTCAACCGGCTGAGCTGGGCGCCCAGCCCGGCCAATAAGGCCGTTATCGTCCGCTACCGGATTTACCGCAAGGTCAAGGGCGCCGAGAACAAGACCTACGCGCTTTTGGCCGAGCCTGACGCCGCCGCGACGACCTATGACGACCGCAACCTCCGGGCCTCCGACCTCTTCACCTACCGCATTTCGGCGATCGACGCCGCCGGCCGCGAAAGCGCCTTCTCGACCGCCGGGAACTGAGAGAAATCGGACGGGAGGGGTCGAGAGGAGGATGGCCAAGAAGGCCGTAAGAGAGCCATCCTGCCCCGAGACCCTCCCGCTCATCAGCCGGCAGGCGGCGCCGTTCTTGACTTTTCGGACCCGATAGGGTAAAGGATAGGTTACCTGTCCCTCGGAAATCCAATGAATCAGAGCGGAAAGAAGCCGACGCCATCCTCGTCGAAGGAGACGCCCATGACGGCCAAGATCGACCACGAGGAGATCCTCAAGCTCATCGGGCTCCTCGAGGAGAAGAACCTGTCGCTGTTCGAGCTCGAAGTCGAGGGCTTCAAGCTTAAGGTCGCCCGGGCTCTGCCGGCCACCCCATCGTCGACCTCCCTCTACTTCCAGGACCGAATGTCCTACGCCCCCGGGCAGCCGGCCGCGCCCGCTCCGTCCGAGGCCGCCGCCGCGCCCGACACCTCCGGGCTCCATTTCGTCACCTCGCCCATGGTCGGGACCTTCTACCGGGCGCCCAGCCCGACTTCCCCCCCCTTCGTCGAAGTCGGCGACGCGGTCAAGAAGGGCCAGACCCTGTGCATCATCGAGGCCATGAAGCTCATGAACGAGATCGACGCCGACGTCGACGGGGTCGTCAAGGAGATCTACGTCGACAACGCCAAGCCGGTCGAGTTCGGGGCCAAGCTCTTCGCCATCCAGCCCGCCTGACGCCTCATGTTCTCCAAGATCCTGATCGCCAACCGCGGGGAGATCGCCCTCCGCGTCATCCGCTCCGCCCGGGAGCTGGGGATCAAGACGGTCGCCGTCTTCTCCGAGAGCGACCGGACCTCGCTCCACGCCATGCTCGCCGACGAGAAGATCTGCATCGGCCCGGCCAAGGCCGCCGACAGCTACCTCAACATCCCGAACCTGCTCAGCGCGGCCGAGCTGACCAAGGCCGACGCCATCCACCCGGGCTACGGTTTCCTGGCCGAGAACGCCCGCTTCGCCGAGATCTGCGAGGGGGCCGGGATCGCCTTCATCGGCCCCTCCCCGGAGATCATCCGGCTCATGGGCGACAAGAACCAGGCCCGCCAGACGATGAAGAAGGCCGGCCTGCCCATCATCCCGGGCAGCGACCGGACGATCGAGGACCTGGCCGAGGCCAAGGCGATCGCCCAGAAGATCGGGTTTCCCGTCATCGTCAAGGCCGCCGCCGGCGGCGGCGGCAAGGGCATGCGGATCGCCCGGACCGCGGCCCAGCTCGAAGAGCAGTTCCCGATCGCCCAGAACGAGGCCAAGGCGGCCTTCGGCAACGCCGCCCTCTACATCGAGCGCTATCTCCCCAGCGCCCACCACATCGAGATTCAGGTCATCGGAGACAAGCGGGGGAACGTCCTGGCCTTGGGCGAGCGGGAGTGCTCGGTCCAGCGCAAGTACCAGAAGGTCATCGAGGAAACGCCCTCGCCGTTCGTCGACGACCGCCTCCGCAAGAAGATGATCCACGACGTCGCGGACGCCGCCAAGAAGATCGGCTACCAGAGCCTGGGGACGTTCGAGTTCCTGGTCGACGAGAAGAAGCGCTACTACTTCATGGAGGCCAACACCCGGGTCCAGGTCGAACACCCCATCACCGAGATGGTTTACGGCATCAACCTGATCAAGGCCCAGATCAAGCTGGCCGCCGGGGAGAAGCTGGCCTTCCCCTACGAGCTCGAGATGCGCGGCCACGCCATCGAGTGCCGGATCAACGCCGAGGACCCGGAGAGCTTCATCCCGTCCCCCGGCCTCATCGACTTCCTGGTCCTGCCCGGCGGCGAGGGCATCCGGGTCGACTCGGCCGCCTACGGCGGCTGGCAGATCCCTCCCGACTACGACTCGATGGTCGCCAAGGTCATCGCCTTCGCCCCGACCCGGCTGACGGCCATCAAAAAGATGCAGACGGCCCTGTAGATGACGACGATCGTCGGGATCAAGACGAACATCCCCCTCCACCTGGCCATCCTCGCCAGCGCGGATTTCCTCAAAGGCTCCTACGACACGCAGTTCCTGGAGAAGTTCCTGGCGGCCAAGCCCCGGCCCGAACCGACCTGACCCTAGCCCGCCCGGCGCCAGACCTCGACGGCAAGCTCGCCCGCGTTGTCGCCGACGACGTCTTCGTTGAGCCCGAGATAGAGGCGCCCGGAGAGCGGCATCCGGACGGTCGCCTCGCTCCCGACATAGACGAAGCGGACGATCTCGTTGCGCGTCTCCGCGCCCGTCTCCTCGTCCTTGCTGATCGAGACGAGCTGGGCGACCCGGACGATGAAGGCGCCCAGGTTGCGGTCCGGGACCGGCTGCTGGACGGTCCGGACGGCGAGGCCTTCGGGTCCGCAGAAGGCGACCGGATTCCCCCGCTGCAGGGAGACGCTCCCGGCCGCCCGGAAATGGAACTCCTCGCCCTCGTCCACTTCGAGGCCGGTGTCGGTCCAGGCGACGCCGGCCGGGACGGCGAACCGGGCTTCGAAGTCGAAGCCGGGAGGCCCGGGCGCGGGGTCCTCCTGTCCGGCGGGCGCGGCCGCCGTCCAAAGCAGGATCAAGGCCGCGGCGGCCGCCGCGGCGGCGGCGGCCGTCCTTCTTCGTCGCTGCTCCCGTCGCCCGGCCACGGCGTCCGCTCCTCCCTCAGCGTCCGGCCTCCGCCGGCGCCTCCCCGGCCGGCCCGTCCTCGCCGAGCCGGATGATCTCCAGCATGCCGTCGTGGATCAGGCCGTTGGTCGCGACCAGGTCGGAATGGAAGCTCGGGACGCCGCCGCCCGCGAAATCGCTGACCCGGCCGCCCGCTTCGCGGACGATCAGGGCCCCGGCCGCGACGTCCCAAGGCTTGAGCTTGAGCTCCCAGAACCCGTCGAAGCGGCCGCAGGCGACGTAGCTGAGGTCGAGCGCGGCCGATCCGCAGCGGCGGACGGCCTGGACGCGCAGGATGAAGTTGTTGAAGTGGCGAACGTTGTTTTCGGGGCTGACGCGGAGGTCGTAGGGAAATCCGGTCGCGACCAGGCTCCGGCCGACGTCGCGCGTCGCCGAGACGCGGACCGGCGCGCCGTTGAGGAACGCGCCCCCGCCGCGAACGGCCCAGAACATCTCGTCCCGCATCGGGTCGTAGACGACGCCGAGCAGGCCCTCCCCGTCCTTCTCCAGGGCGATCGAGACCGAAAAGACCGGAAAGCGGTGGGCGAAGTTGGTCGTGCCGTCGATCGGGTCGACGATCCAGCGGTAGGGCGATCCCGTGTCGCGGGACAGCCCCTCCTCGGCCAGGATCCCGAAGGCGGGGAAGCGCGCCCGGAGCCGGGCGTCGATCATCTGCTGGGCCCGGCCGTCGAACTGGGTCACCAGGTCGACCTCGCCCTTGAAGGAGATGCGGACCTCCTCGGCCAGGGCGCTCCGCAGCATCCGGCCCGTCTCGAGGGCGGCCTCGCGGGCCGCGGCCAAGAGCTCCGGCTGATCGGACATAAGGGGGGCCTCGCTTCGCAAACTTTTTGTCCGCGGGACCGTAGTATACTATGATATTTTACCCTGAAAGGCAAGGACCATGGCCAACGAAAAGAGCTTTATCCGGAGGCGCAAGAAGGCCCTGATCATCGGCGGCGGCTTGCTCCTGCTGGCCCTGATCATCATCCTGAACCTCAACTCCCAGCGGGAGAAGTCGGTCCAGGTCACGGTCGAAAAGGTCACGGCCCACGACCTGGCTTCGGTCATCTCCGCCTCGGGCGAGATCAAGCCCAAGAAGAACGTCAACATCAGCGCCCAGGTCCCGGGCCGGATCGTCAAGATCGGCGTCGAGGAGGGCGACGAGATCAAGGCCGGCGACTTCCTCCTCCAGCTCGACGCCACCCAGTACGAGGCCAACGCCGAACGCGACCGGGCTTTCATCCAGTCGACCAAGGCCGATCTCATCCAGGCCGAGGCCCGGATGAAGCGCGACGCCACCTACGCCGAGGCCCAGAGGAAGCTCTTCGCCGAAGGCCTCATCTCCCAGGACCAGCTGGATACGGCCCGGGTCCAGGCCGAGACCTCGGGCGCCCAGTTCAAGTCCATCCAGTTCCAGATCCAACAGGCCGAGGCCTCCCTCAAGAGCACCCTGGACAGCCTGAGCAAGACGGTCTACTCCTCGCCCATCGACGGCGTCGTCACCAGCCTCCGGATCGAGGAGGGCGAGATCGCTCTGATCGGGACCATGAACAACCCGGGGACCGTCCTGATGACGCTGGCCGACCTCTCGGTCATGGAGGTCGAAGTCGAGGTCGACGAGACCGACGTCGTCGGGCTTGCGCTGGGCCAGCCGGCCATGGTCAAGGTCGACGCCTTCCCCGAGGTCGAGTTCCAAGGCAAGGTCACCGAGATCGGGAGCTCGGCCATCCAGCGCTCGACGGTGTCGACCACGACCCAGGAAGCCAAGGACTTCAAGGTCACGATCACCCTGGACGACCCGGCCCGCAAGCTCAAGCCGGGACTGTCCGCCTCGGCCGACATTACGACCGCCGAGAAGAAGGGCGTCCTGGCCGTGCCGATCGCGGCCCTCGTCCTGCGCGAGAAGCCGAAGCCGGACACGGGCGAGGCCGCCGCTGCCCCGGCCTCTTCCGCGTCCAAGACCGACGAGGAGGGCGTCTACCTGGTCGAGACCGGCCGGGCCAAGTTCGCCCCCGTCCGGAAGGGGATCACCGGCGAGATGTTCGTCGAAATCGTCGAAGGCCTCAAGGAAGGGCAGGAGATCGTGTCCGGTCCCTACAGCTCCCTCCGCCTTCTCAAGGACGGAACCCTGCTCAAGCCCGAGGTCAAGGCGGCGTCGAAGGCAGAGCCGAAATGACCGCCGTCGCCGACGACGTTCTCATCCGGACCCGGGACCTGGGCAAAACCTATGAGATGGGGGAGCGCCAGGAGGTCCGCGCCCTGTGCGACGTGACCCTGACCGTCCGCCGTAACGAATACATCGCCATCATGGGGCCGTCCGGGTCCGGAAAATCGACTCTGATGAACCTCATCGGCTGCCTGGACACCCCGTCCTCGGGCGAATATTTCCTGGGCGGCCGGCTCGTGTCCGCCCTGACCGAGAACGAGCTGGCCGACATCCGGAACCGAGAGATCGGATTCGTCTTCCAGGTCTTCAACCTGCTGCCGCGGGCGACCGCCTTCCACAACGTCGAGCTGCCGTTGATCTACCGGGGGACCCGCAAGAAGGAGCGCGAGGAGAAGACCCGCCGGGCCCTGACCATGGTCGAAATGGCGGAGCGCATGACCCACCGGCCCAACGAGCTGTCGGGCGGCGAGCGGCAACGGGTCGCGATCGCCCGCGCCCTCGTCAACGAGCCCTCCCTCCTCCTGGCCGACGAGCCGACCGGCAACCTCGACTCCAAGACCGGACAGGAGATCCTCAAGCTGTTCGGTAAGCTCCACGCGCAGGGCAATACGATCATCCTCGTCACGCACGACAAAGACGTCGCCCTTCAGACGGAGCGCATCATCTCGATCCGGGACGGCCGGGTCGAAAAGGATGAACGGAAAGGAGCCTCGCGATGAACCTGCCCGCCCGCCTCCAAGGAGTCTTCTCCAGCCCCCAGGCCGTCTTCAAGAGCCTGGCCGAGCGTCCGGTCTGGCTGGACGTCCTCGTCATCCTCCTTGTCGTGATCGGCGTCTTCTCGTTCCTGGTCTCGCCCGCCGCCAACAAGGACAACCTCCAGAACATGCGCGATAACATCAAGCTCCAGGAGCGGCTGGGCCAGGAGCGTTTCGACCAGATGATCGCCGGGATGGAAAACCCTTCTCCGGCCCGGACGGCCATCCAGTCCTTCGTCATGGGACCGCTGACCTTCGCCGTCGGCCTGCTCCTGTCCTGCCTTATCCTCCTCGTCCTGGGGCGGATGGGCTCGACCGAGGGAACCTACAAGCAGGTCCTGTCCGCCGTCGTCCACGCCAACCTCATCGACAAGGTTCTGGGGAACGGCGTCCGCCTGGTCCTGATCCTGATGCGCAAGTCCGTGATGCAGACCACGACAAGCCTGGCGCTCCTGGCGCCCAAGCTCCCGGTGACGTCGCCGGGCTATATCATCCTCAGCCAGGTCGACTTCTTCCAGCTCTGGATGTTCGGCATCCTCGGCTACGGCCTGTCCGCCGTCTTCAAGATCCCCCTCAAGAAGGCCCTGTTCCTCTCCTACGGTTTCTGGCTGCTCAAGGCGGCCGTCTACGTGATCATGGCGCTCGTCTTCACCGGGATGATGCGATAGGACCGCCCGGGCCGCGTCCGACTCGCGCCGTAAACGCTCTCGATGCGTCCGTAGCTCTTTGAGCGCGGGAAGCCGCGGCGCGCCACCCGCCCCTTTGAGACGTTGACAGGCCCGCGGCCCGAGACTAAATTAGGGTCATGAACGACGTCCCTCTGGCCGGCGCCTTGAAAGGGCTTTCGCTGCCCCGCCTCCTCTTCAGCCTGAGCGAGGCCGGACGGAGCGGACGCCTCGCGCTCCCCGGGCCCGGGAACGCCGTCGTTCTTTTCCTCGACCGCGACCGCCTTCTCCTGGACGCCCCGTCCCTGCCCGAACCGGTCCTCAAGAAAGGCCTGCGCGAGGCCGGTCTCTTCGACGCCGCCCAGCTGGAGGCTTGCGAAGCCCGGTCCGGGCAGGACGGGACCGGACTCCTGCAGGCCGCGCTCGAAACGGACGGGACCGACCCGGAGGCGGTCTGGGGCGTTCTTGAAGCGGAGTACAAAGCGAGGCTGTTCGCCCTGTTCGACGCGCCCCTGGCCGCCTACGAATTCGAGCCCGGACGGCTTCCGGCCGAGGCGGAGGTCCTCTCGTCCCTCCCGCTCCGGCCCCTGCTCCTCGAGGGGCTTCGCCGCATGACGAGCGACGCCCTCATCTCCGCCTCGCTCCCTCCGGCGAGCGAACCGCTCCAGGCCCTCGCGCCGGCCGACGACGACCGCCTCGCTTCCCACGAGCGCTATCTGTTGCGCGCCCTCGGCCAGGGCCGGAACCTCGAAGAGCTGAGGAGACTCAGTCGGCTCGGACCGCGCCGGACGGACCGCGCGATGCATCTCCTGCTGCTCCTGGGTTTGGCCGGCCGGCCGGCGCCGAAGGACCCGGCCCGGCAGGGCCGCGAGCTCTCCCCCTCCGAAATCGACCGGATGATGGCCGCCTTCCGCGACAAGTCGAACGCCATCTTCCGCTACATCTCCAAGGAGCTGGGCCCGTTCGCCCGGACCGTCCTCGGCAAAGCGCTCGAGGAGGTCAAGCCGACCCTCGGCCCGCTGTTCGAGAGCATCGCTCTCCTCGAGGACGGGACGATCGAGTTCCGCTCGCCCCTCAAGATCAACGTCAACCTCCTGACCGAGGAGAGCCAAGCCGAGCTGGCCCGCGGCCTGACCGAGATCCTGAGCGCCGAGGTCCTCGCCGTCAAGAAATCCCTGGGCAACGACCACGAGGCCGTCCTGGTCAGAAACTTGGAAAAGGTCGGCGAATGGAGCTGAGGCGGACCCAAGTCCGGGCGCTGCTCCTCGTCGTCACCGCCCTGGCCCTGATCATCCTGGTCCAAATTGTCCTCTAAGACGCGCCCGCTCGTGATCCTCTGCGGCCCGACCGGCGTCGGAAAGAGCCGGACGGCCGTCGCGCTCGCCCTTCGCTGCGGCGGCCAGGTCATCAACGCCGACTCGATGCAGGTCTACCGCGGGTTCGACATCGGGACCGACAAACTCCCCGCCGCCGAGCGGCGCGGCGTCCCCCACCATCTCCTCGACATCGTAGAGGCGACGACCCAGTTCACGGCCGCGGACTTCGTCCGGGAAGCGCTCCGGGCCGCCGCCGAAATCCACGAACGAGGCCGTGTCCCGATCGTCGCGGGCGGCACGGGGCTCTATCTCAAAGCCCTGCTCGAAGGGCTCTTCCCCGGTCCGGGCCGGCTGTCCGGGCTCCGTCGCCGGCTCGACGCCGAAGCGGCGGAAGACGGCGTCGAAGCCCTATGGCTCCGGCTGACCGCCGTCGACCCGGAGTACGCGGCCAAGATCGGACGGCGCGACCGGGTCCGGATCGTACGGGCGCTCGAGGTCTTCGAAGCGACCGGCGTCCCCTTCTCGAGGCATTTTGCGGCCACGATCTCGCCCGTCCGGGGTTTCTTCCAGGTCCGGATTGGTCTACAATTAGAAAGATCCCGGCTTGTCCGCGGGATCGAGGAGCGCGTCGACCGGATGTTCGCCAACGGCATCGTCGAGGAGGTCCGGGGACTGGTCGCCCGAGGGGTCCCCGAAGACGCCCCGCCCTTCCGGGCTTTGGGCTACCGGCGCGTCCTCGCCTTCCTCCGGGGCGAGTCGACTCTGGCCCGGGCCGTCGAGCTCACTAAGACCGAAACCCGGCAGTACGCCAAACGGCAGATGACCTGGTTCCGCAGGATGAACGACATCGCCTGGATCCCGGCCGACGATACCGAGGCCGTCCTCCGTCATGTTGAAGCCCGCCTCCGCTGAGTCCGAAAAGGCGATTCTCGTCGGTCTGGCCCTGACCGCCGCGGAGAAAGCCGAAGTCGAGGAGTCCCTGGAGGAACTGGCCGGCCTGGCCCGCGCCGCCGGCGCGGCCGTCCTGGACCGTGTCTATCAGGTCCGCCCGCGCCCGAACCCGCGCTTCCTCATCGGGCAGGGCAAGGTCGAGGAGGTCGTCCGGCGCAAGGGGGAGCTCGGCGCCGACCTCGTCATCTTCGACCGCGGCCTGAGCCCGGGCCAGCAGAAGAGCCTCGAGGACCGGCTCAAGGTCAAGGTCATCGACCGGACTCAGCTCATCCTGGACATCTTCGCCCAGCGGGCCCGGTCCAACGAGGGCAAGCTCCAGGTCGAGCTGGCCCAGCTGAGCTACCGGCTGCCCCGCCTGGTCGGAAAGGGCAAGGCCCTCTCCCAGCTCGGCGCCGGAATCGGAACGCGCGGCCCGGGCGAGAAGAAGCTCGAGGTCGACCGGCGCCGGATCACGGACCGGATCGCGCGCATCAAGAAGGAGATCCAGCGCGTCCAGGAACGGCGGGACCGCCAGCGCTCGACCCGGAGGGGGAGCCCGATCCCGGTCGCTTCCCTGGTCGGTTATACGAACGCGGGCAAATCGACATTGTTCAACCGGCTCTCCCGGGAACACGCCTTGGCTTCACCGCAGCTCTTCGCGACCCTCGACCCGGTCCTGCGCCGGGTCAGCTATCCGGACGGGGCCTATTTTTTCCTGAGCGATACGGTCGGATTCATCAAGAAGCTCCCGGTCGAGCTCGTCTCGGCCTTCCGGGGCACCCTCGAGGAGATCCGCGAGGCCGACATCATCCTCCACGTCGTCGACGCGGCCTCCCCCTTCGCCGACAGCCAGGAGGAGTCCGTCGACGCCGTTCTGGAGGACCTCGACGTCCGCGACGTTCCTATCCTCAAAGTTTTCAACAAGATCGACCTCTGCCCCGACCGCGCGGAACGGCTGGCCCTCAATCCGTCCGCCGGGCCGCGCGCGGTGTCCGTATCGGCCCGGACCGGGGAAGGGATCGGGGACCTCAAGGCCAAGATCCGGGCTTTACTTTTCGGCCATCTCAAGATATTTTATCTAAGGATTCCCAAGGCCGAGGCGGATCGCGCCGCGTCCCTGGCCAAATGGACGCTCGTCCTATCGCGCCGCAGCCGACAGGACGCGACGGACCTCAAGGTCCTGGCCGATCCGCGGGCCATGCTGGACTTCATGCCCTATCTGCTGAGAGAGGAGCCGACGTGGTGAAAAAGGGGACTCTTCTGGTTTCGCTCTGCCTCGCCCTGTTTGCCTGCGCGACCGTGGAGCCGCCCACCCTCGTCCTGGAGCTCGAAAGCCTGCCGACCGCCCTCGTCTCTTCCCTGACCCTAGAGGAGCGGATCGCGGTCGAAGACGTCTGGAAGGACATCCGCTACGGCCGGGCCGCCAGGGCCGAAAAGCAGCTTCAGAAGCTGGGACCGGCCAGCCCCGTCTATTTCGTCGGGATGGGGTACGTCCGCACCCTCCTCCAGGACCCGGCCGGCGCCGAGGATAACTTCCGGCTCGCCCTGGAGAACGCCCCGGACCTCCTCCCCGCCCGGCTCGGGCTCGCCCAGATCTATCTGGACGCCGGCCGGGATGAGGACGCCTTCGCCGAATACCGAGGTGCGATGAACGCCGCCCCCGACAACGCCAACGTCCGGAGCGCGTTCGAACTCCTCAGGGACCGGAAGCTCGCCGAGCACAGGGACTCCGCCCGGGCCTTCGCGGCCGAAGGGGACCTGGAGCAGACCCGGGAGGCCTATCGGAAAGCACTTCTCTACGACCCCGACGCCGTCGACATCCATCTGGCGCTGGCCGAGGTCCTGAGGTCCGAGGACCGGGCCGAGGAGGCGCTCACCCATCTCAAGACGGCCGCCGACCTCGAGCCCGAGGACACGCTCGTGCTCAAGGCCTACGCGGAAGCCCTCTTCCGGGCCCAACAGCTCGAGGCGAGCCTCGCGGTCTTCGAGAAGGTTCGCGAGAAAGACCCGGCCGACCGGGACGCCCAGGCCAGGGTCGAAACGCTCAAGAACAGGCTGGGCATCTTCGAGCTGCCCAGCCAGTACGGCTCCATCGCCAACGCGCCGGTCGTTTCCCGCGAGGACATCGCGGCCCTGATCGGGGTCAAGTTCAACGCCGTCCTGCCGGCGCCCTCGAACCGGCCGCCGATCATCGTCGACATCGCGACCTCCTGGGCCTCCAGGTTCATCATCCGGACGGCCTCGCTCGGGATCCTCGAAGTCTACGCCAACCATACCTTCGAGCCCAAGAAGGTCGTGACGCGGGCCGATATGGCCGAGACGCTACTGCGCCTGATCGGCTACCTCCGAAGACGGAACGTCAAGGTCATCCAGACCTTCGCGCCCGAAAAGATCCAGGTCAGCGACGTGCCGCCCGAGCACGTCTATTATCAGCCCATCGTCCAGGTCCTCGCCTACCAGCTCATGGACGTCAACGCCCAGCGGGCGTTCCGGCCCGAGCAGAGCCTGTCCGGAGTCGAAGCCATCAAAGCCCTGGACCTCTTGCTGGCCCTGATCCAATGACGGCCCCGGAGACAGCGAAGCCCCCCCTCGAGCCCCCCGGACGGGCGGCGGAGTACACCTCCCGCCTCTGGACCGTCCCCAACGTCCTCAGCCTGCTCCGGATCGCCCTCGTCCCGGTCTTCGCCGCCCTCATGCTCGGACACGAGCCCCGGGCCGCCTTCTATGTCTTCCTAGTGGCCGGGACGACCGACGTCCTGGACGGCTTCGTCGCCAGGACCTGGCATCAGCGCTCCAAGATCGGCCTCGTCCTCGACCCCGCCGCCGACAAGCTCATGATGACGACCGCCTTCATCCTCCTCTCCTTCCCGTCGCTGGCCGCTCCGAACGTCCTCCCCCTCTGGCTGGTCGCGGTCTCGATCGGGCGCGACATCGTGATCGTTACGACCGCCTTTATCCTGAGCCGCCTGCGCGGCATCAAGGCGTTCCCCCCCTCCACGCTCGGGAAGACGAGCACCATCTGCCAGGTCCTGATGATCTGGCTCGTCCTGATCGCCAACGTGCTGGGCATGGAAGCGCCCAACTTGTTCTGGGTGTATCTGCTGTCCGTGTCTCTGGCCGTCGTCTCGGCCGTGGACTACGGCGTCAGGACCTGGCGGCGGGCCTTCGCCGGGCCGGCGCCCGAAGCTTAAATCAGCTCTTTGGAGACCTCGACCAGAGAGCTCTCGAGGTCGTTGGAAATCCGGAAGCCCCGTTTTTCGAAGACGGCGACCATGCGCGGGTTGTCGGTCGTCGTGATGGCCGTGATCGTCCGGACGCCCCACTGCCGCGCGATCTCCGTGCAGGTGTCCGTCAGCAAGCCGCCCAGCCCCCGGTTCTGCCAAGCGTCCTGGACGAGGACGGCGTATTCGGCCGAAGTCCGTCCCGGGTCGGCGCTGAGCCGGCCGATACCGACGAGCCGCGGAGCCCCGTCCTCGCCCCGGACCTCGGCGACGATAGCCAGCTCGCGGTCGTAATCGGTGTAGCAGTAGCGGCTGGCGACGTCGTGGGACTGCCAGAAGAAGAAGTAGCGGAAGCGCGAATAGATCGACTCCTTGGAGCAGCTCCCCAGCAGGCCCAGCCAGAGCGGCTCGTCTTCGGGCTTGATCGGCCGGAGCAGGACCTCGCCGCCGTCGCGCAGCCGGACGGTTTTGACGAACTCCTCGGGGTAAGGACGCAGGGCCAGGTGGCCGTAGGGGCGATTCGGGTCCTCGGCCGCCTCGCGGTCGACGACGACGCGGGCGTCGAGGGCGACGACGCCGCCGGGCGTCGCCAGGAGCGGGTTGATGTCGAGCTCCTTGACCTCGGGAAAATCGGCGGCCAGGTAGGAGAGGCGGACGAGGGTCTCGACGAGCTTGTCCAGGTCGGCGGCCGGACGGCCCCGGAAGCCGCTCAGCAGGGGGGCCATCCGGAGCGACTCGAGCATGCGCCGGGCCAGCCGCTCGTTGAGCGGGGGGAAGCCGAGCGCCCGGTCGCGGTAGATCTCGGCCGCGACGCCGCCCATTCCGGCCATGACGACCGTCCCGAAGGTCGGGTCCTTCTTGATGCCCAGGATCATCTCGACCCCGTCCCCGGTCCGGACCATCTTCTGGACCGTGGCGCCCTCGACGCGCGCGCCCGGGGCGCGCTCGGCGACCGTCCGCATCATGCTCTCGTAAGCGGCCCGGACCCGGCCGGCGTCGGCGAGGTCGAGGGCGACGCCGCCCGCGTCGGTCTTGTGGGTGATGTCGGGCGACAGCACCTTCAGGACGACCGGGTAGCCGATCCTCTCGGCGGCCCGGACGGCCTCGTCGGCGGAGCGGACCGGCTCGGGGATCGTCACCGGGAGGCCGTAGGAAGCCAGCAGATCCTTGGAATCCTTCTCGGACAAGATCTCGCCGCCGGCGGCGAAGACCCGGGCGAAGCGCCCCCGGGTCTCGGCCCGGTTGACCGGGAAATCGACCGAGATGTCCTTGGGCGTCTCGTAGAGGACCTCCAGGTTGCGGGCGTAGCCGACCAGGGTCATGAAGGCGTTGATGGCTTGCTCGGGCGTGGTGTAGGTCGGGATACCTGCCTCGTTCAGGAGCGCGGTCCCCTCGCGCATGGCCGCCCCTCCCAGCCAGGCCGCGAGCACCGGCTTGGGCGTCTCGGCCGCCAGGGCGCAGACCTCGCGCGCGAT
>JAFGBC010000153.1 GCA_016933355.1 Candidatus Aminicenantota bacterium | reverse complement strand
GCCGCCGCGGCGCTGGGCTGGATGCTCGACGCCTTCGACGTCATGCTCTACGCCATGATCCTTTCGACCCTGATGCGGGAGCTGGGCATGGCCAAGGGCACCGCCGGCCTGCTCGGGTCGCTGACCCTCGTCGCCTCCGCCTTCGGCGGCCTGTTCTTCGGCGTCATCGCCGACCGCTACGGCCGGCTCCGCGCGCTGATGGGCAGCATCCTCGTCTATTCGGTCTTCACGGCGGCCTGCGGGCTATCGACGAGCGTGCTGATGCTGGCCGTCTTCCGCGTCCTCCTCGGCCTCGGCATGGGCGGCGAATGGGCGAGCGGCGCCGCCCTGGTCACCGAGACTTGGCCGGCCGAGCACCGCGGCAAGGCTATGGGCTTGGTCCAGAGCTTCTGGGCGGTCGGCTACGCCGCCGCCGCGGTCGTCTCGGCCCTCGTCCTTCCGCTCTGGGGCTGGCGGGCGGTCTTCTTCGTCGGCGTCCTTCCGGCGCTCTTCACCCTCTGGGTCCGGCGCCGCGTCGAGGAGCCGGCCATCTGGCGCGAGCGCCGCGCGCAGGCGGCGGCTGCCGCCGTCGCCGCCGCCACCCCGGCTCCCGGGCCCGCCTCCGCGCCCGAGCCGCGTCCGGGCGCGGCGCTCTCCGGTTTCCGCGCTCTGTTCGCGCGCGGCCGCCTGCGTATGACGCTGTTGGTCACGGCGATGAACGCCTTCACGCTCTTCGCCTGGTGGGGCTTCAACTTGTGGATTCCGGCTTTCCTGTCGCTCCCGCGCGACCAGGGCGGCGTCGGGCTGAGCACGCGGGCGATGTCGGGGCTGGTCATCTTTATGCAGGCCGGGATGTGGTTGGGCTACGTGAGCTTCGGCTACATCAGCGACGCCCTGGGCCGAAAAAAGACCTACATCGGCTACCTGATCGCCGCCGCGGCGCTCGTTTCCCTCTACGCGACGACGCGCGCCCCGATCGTCCTTCTCCTGCTGGGGCCGGTCGTCGCCTTCTTCGGGTCGGGCCATTTCAGCGGGTTCGGGGCGCTGACGGCCGAGCTCTACCCGACTTCGATCCGGGCCACCGCCCAGGGCTTCACCTACAACTTCGGGCGGATCGCGAGCGCGGCGGCGCCCTTCGCGGTCGGGACGCTCGCCCAGACCAGCGGCTTCGGGACGGCCTTCCCCGTCGTTTCCCTGGCTTTCCTGGCGGCCGCCCTGACCTGGATCTGGATTCCCGAGACGCGCGGCCGGGCGCTCGAATAGGGGCGGGCGCCTACTTCTGCTCGGCCCCCGTCATCGGGTCGCGCAGGGCGACGCGGTGGACCTTCCCCAGCTTCTCGAGCGGCCCGGCCCATTTGTCGCCGCCCGCGTTCGACGGCTCCCAGTCGCCCACGATCATGATCGCGGCCTTGTCGGGCTGGATGTATTTTTGGGCGACGGCCTGCACCTTGTCCTTGGTCACGGCCTTGATCTTGTCCCGGTAGGTTTTGAAGTAGTCCCTGGGCTTGCCGGTCATCTCCAGGTTGGCGAAGCTCATCATGGTCGCCTGGGCCGACTGGAAACCGTCGGCGAAGCTCTCCAGGTAGTAGTTGACGGCCGTCTCCATCTCGTCATCGCTCACCGGCTCCTTGCGGATGCGGTCGAACTCGGCCAGGATGAGAGAGATCGCGTAGCCGACCGTGGCCGACTTGGTCTGGACGTAGCCGGAGAACGTGCCGGGGAAGCCCCAACGATAGGCGAAGCGGCTGCCCTGGTTGTAGGACAGCCCCTCGTCGGAGCGGACCTTGGTCGTGATCCGCGAGGTGAAGCTCCCGCCGCCCAGGATGAAGTTCATGACCTGGACCGCGAAGTAGTCGGGGTTCGTGTCCTCGAGGCCCAAGTGGCCGAGCGAGATGTAGCCTTGGGTGATCGGTTTCTGGATGAAATAGACGCCGGGCTCGGGCCGGGGGAAGTCCTTGGAGAAAGCGGGGATGTCGAGGCTGCGGTTGGCCCAGCCGCCGGCGAGCGTGTTGATCTTCGACTTGAGCGCGCTCTTGGCGAAGTCGCCCGAGACGGCCAGGATGATGTTCTTGGGGAAGAAGTACTTGGCGTGGAGGGCCTTGAGGTCGGCCGGGGTCATCCCCTCGTAGGTCGCCTTGGCCGGCTGCCGGGTCAGGGGATGGTCGCCGTAGAGGAGCGCCTCGAACTCGCGGCTCAGGATCTGGGCGGGCTGGTCGTTCGCCTGGCGGAGCTGCTCGATCATCCGGGCCTTGGCCAGGCTGACCGCATCCTCGCGGAATGCGGGGTTGCGCAGGACGTCGAAGAAGATCTGGAGCCCCTCGTCGAGGTCCTTGCTCAGGACGGACATGGAGAGCTGGGAGGTCCGCTCGCCGGCCATGAAGGCGAGCGAGGCGCCCAGGAAGTCGACCCGGTCCTCGATGGCCGCGCCGTCCTTGGCCTGGGTGCCGCCCTTGATCAGGGTCTGGCCCATGAGCCCGGCCAGGCCGGTCTTGTCCTTGGGGACGTAGATTTCGCCGAAGTTGACGAGGGCCGTGATGTTCACGAGCGGGAGGGACCGGTCCTCCTGGATGTAGGCGCGGAGGCCGCCCGCGAGCCCGGTCCGGAAGGCCTGGGGATCGGGCGGGTTGTAGCTGAGCGAGGGGTATTTGAGGTCGGCGGGCCTGGTCGCCTGGGCCAGGCCCAGGGACGCGAACAGAATCGAAACGGCCAGAACGGCCGCGGCTTTGAACAGCGTTCTTCTCATGGTCGTCCTCCTCAGCGCCCCATCTTGCGGCGATAGACGGCGGTCAGGCTGTTGTCCTTGACGAAATAGGCGGCCGCGACGCGCTTGATGTCGTCGTTCGAGACGGCCTTGAGGGCGTCGAGGTCGGTCAGGATCGAGCGCCAGCCGCGGTTGAGCTCGGCGCGGCCGACGCGCGAGGCCAGCCCCATCGTGCTCTGGAGGCTGCGCAGGAAGTTGGCCTCGCTCCGGTTCTTGGCCTTCTGGATCTCCTCCGCGGTCAGGCCCTCCGCCTTGATCTTATCCATCTCGGCCCAGAGCTCCTTCTCGAGGTCCTCGGGCTTGACGTTCTTGTCGATGCGGGGCATGGCGCTGAATTGGAAGGCGCCGGCGTACCACTGAGGCCGGCTGAAGGCCGAGGCGCTGACGGCCATCTGCTTGTCGCGGACCAGGAGCTTGTAGAGGCGGCCCGTGCCGCCCCCGCCGCCCCCGAACCGCATGCCGCCGAAGCTCGAGCCGAGCGCGTCGGCCAGGACGGCCAGCGGCGCCGTGTCGGGATGGCCCTCGCGCGGAACGTGGAACATGATCTGGAGGCTGGTCGGGGCCGGCCCCTCGCCGTACATCCGCTTTTCGCTGTACTGGGGCGGCTCGGCCGTCCGGATCGGCTCGACGTCGGGACCTTTGGGGATGCGGCCGAAGTACTGTTCGGCCAGGGCGACGATGCGGGCCGGGTCGAGGTCGCCGACGTAGATGGCGACCGTGTTGTTGGGGATGTAATAGGCGTTGTGGAACTCGACCATGTCCCGTTTGGTGATCTTGCGCAGGTCGTCCATCCAGCCCAGGACGCTCCAATGGTAGGGCGAAGCGGCGTAGAAGGCCGCGGAGACCTGCTCGCTGAACAGGAAGCCGGGCCGGTTTTCGCTCAGCCGGCGCTCCTCCATGACGACGTCCTTCTCGGAATAGAACTCGCGGAAGTAGGCATTGGCCATACGGTCCGACTCAAGGAGCATCTGGAGCTCGACCTTGTTCGAGGGCAGGGTCACGTAGTAGCCCGTCGTCTCGTTCCCGGTCGAGGCGTTGAGGCCGGTGCCGCCGTTCTTCATGTACTGGGTCCAGAGGTCGTCCTTGACGATGGTGGCCTTCTCGGCCTTGACCAACTCGTCGACGTCCTTCTGCCACTGGGCGATCAGGGCCTGGTCGCCGCCGTCGGCCTTCCAGAAGCGCTCACGGTAGATTTTGTCCATAAGCGCCTCGATCTTGCGGTCGATCTCGGCGTCCTTGGCGAAATCGGTGACGCCCATGATTTGGGTGCCCTTGAACATCATGTGCTCGTGGAGATGGGCGATTCCGGTGATGCCGGGCCGCTCGTTGATCGAGCCGACTTTATAGTAGACGTGGCAGACGACGCGGGGGACGCCCGGCTTGGGGATCATTAGGATCTTCATCCCGTTTCCCAGGGTGTGCTCCTTGACGTCGAGGCTGACGGCGCCGGCCGCGGCGGCCGCGCCCGCGAACGCCAGAAGCGCAAAGACGAGGATCGAAGACCGTCTCATGGCGGATACCTCCTTCGGGCGGATCGGAAAATTTACCCTATCACACGCTTTGCCGTCGGTCAACCCGACGGGGGCGGGACGGCCCATGACCGTCCGCGAGCCCCCGTTGCCGGCGCGGAGGCTATGGGGCGGCTCTTGGCCGGGCGCGGGTCCTGTGCTATCATGAAAAAAATTTCGGACAAGAAGAACGAATCGATCCAGAGGAGGACATGGCCATGGCTGAAACGCATCGTTACTCTCGCCGGGCGTTCGTCAAGAGCACGATCGGCGGCCTGGCCGGCGCGCCGCTGGCCGTCCGGTCGCTGGCGGCGAAGGATGCCGGATCCGATCGCGCCGCGGCCGGCCGCGTCGGGGAGGAACGGAGCCCGATCGTCCGTCCTCTCGGCAAGGCCGGACTCGCGGCGCCGATCGTGGGCATGGGCGTCATGAACGCCGACAACCCGGAGCTCGTCCGCCGCTCGTTCGAGATGGGGATTCGCCATTTCGACACCGCCGCCAATTACATGCGGGGGCGCAACGAGGAAATGGTCGGCCGGGTCCTGAAGGAGCTGGCGGGGCGCAAGGACGCGGTCATCGCCACGAAAGTCTACGTGCCCCACGCCCAGCGGAACATGACGGCCGAGCAGGCCAAGGCGTTTTACCTCAAGAGCGCCGAGGACAGCCTGCGGCGCCTCCAGACCGAATACGTCGACGTCCTCTATTCCCACAACATCTCCGAGAAGGGCTGGCTGACCAATCCCGGTGTTCTAGAGGCGCTGCAGGCGCTCAAGCAGCAGGGGAAAGCGCGCGCCGTCGGGTTCTCCACGCACGAAAATATGACCGAGATGATCGACCTCGGCGCCGACCTGGGCGTTTACGAGGTCATCCTGACGACCTTCAATTATGCTCTGGCCGAGGATGCGGCGTTCTTCGCGGCCGTCCGCAAGGCCGAATCCCGAGGTATCGGGCTCGTGGCGATGAAAACCCAGTGCCAGCAGGGCTGGTACCGGGACGCGATCGAGTCCGCCGACAGCGCGATGTACGCCCGGTATTACGCCGGGACGCTCATGAACTCCGCTTTGTTGAAATGGGCGCTGCGCCACCCCTTCGTCGGCTGTGCCGTCCCCGGCTTCACGACCTTCCAGCAGCTCGAAGAAGACCTCCCGGCGGCTTTCGACCTGGACTACACGCCCGAGGAGAGAACGTTCCTGGAGGACCGCCGGATCAAGCTGGCCATGGAGGCCGTCTGCCGCCGCTGCCGGACGTGCGAGAGCGGCTGCCCCAACGGCGCCGACGTCGCCGAGCTCGTCCGCGTTCACATGTACGCCGCCGCCTACGGGAATTTCGGCCACGCGCGCCAAGTTCTGGCCGAGATCCCGGCCGGACGCGGGCTCGACGCCTGCCGGGACTGTTCGACGTGCCTGGCGTCCTGCCGCGGCCGCGTGAATATCGATCGACGGATTAATGAATTGAAGACGATTTTCGCTTAGAACAGATTCCCGCGCTTTCCGTCCGAAAAAAGAGAAAGCTCTCCGCTCTCCCCGCCGCATCATGCCGGGGAAGCCGAGGACGGGGAGAGACCGCGGATTCTCAGAGCGACAACCTGAAGCCGGCCGAGAACGAGCGTCCGGGCGCGCCGTAGCCGAAGACGGTCTGATAGCGCTCGTCGAGAAGATTCTCGGCGGAGATGTGGATTTCGAAGCCGGGTCCGGCCTCGAACGCGAGCATGGCGCCGAGGAGCGTCATCCGGGGGAGGCCGACCGGGACGGCAATCCAGGACGAGTAATCCATGTCCAGGCGCGGGCCGACGTGCTCGAACGAGAGGCGGAAGGTCGCGG
>JAFGBC010000152.1 GCA_016933355.1 Candidatus Aminicenantota bacterium | reverse complement strand
CCGTCGGCCGTCTCGCATCGTCGCCGCCCGGGCCGCCGCTTCGTCGAGCGGCTCATCTTTATCCGAGCGCGCTTTTCGACTATAATGACTTTTTCGAACGAGAATTCCTATTCGTTCTGATAACGGCGGAATCCCATGATCTGTGTCGAGAACCTGACAAAAAACTTCGGCAAGCAGGCCCTGTTCGACGAGATCGGCTTCAGGGTCAACGCCCGGGAGCGGGTCGGCGTCGTCGGCCGCAACGGTCACGGCAAGACGACGCTCTTCCGGCTCATCGCGGGCCTCGAAGAGTCCGATGCCGGCTCGATCACGATGCCCCGCCGCTACCGGATCGGCTACGTCCGGCAGGAGCTGGCCTTCGATGCGCCGACCGTCCGCGAGGAGGCCGTCCGGGCCCTGCACCACGACCAGGCCGACCAGGTCTGGCGCGCCGAGAAGATTTTGGCCGGGCTCGGGTTCGGGCCGCGCGACCTCGACAAGGCGCCCGGCCAGCTCTCGGGCGGCTTCCAGGTCCGGCTCAACCTGGCCAAAATCCTGGTCGGGGACTACCAGATGCTCCTCCTCGACGAGCCCAACAACTACCTGGACATCGTCTCGATCCGCTGGCTGGCCCGCTTCCTCCAGGCCTGGCCGGGCGAGCTGATGCTCATCACCCACGACCGCGGCTTCATGGACCAGGTCGTGACCCACGTCCTGGGCATCCATCGCCGCAAGGTCCGCAAGGTCGAGGGCGACACCTCGAAATACTACGACCAGATCGCCCAGGAGGAGGAAATCTACGAGAAGACGCGGATCAACGACGAGCGCAAGCGGAAGGAGATGGACCTGTTCATCACCCGCTTCCGGGCCAAGGCCCGGCTGGCCGGCCTCGTCCAGTCCCGCGTCAAGAGTTTGGAGAAGATGGAGAAGCGCGACAAGCTCGAGACGATCAAGCAGCTCGACTTCCGCTTCAACCGCAAGCCCTTCCACGGCAAGTACGCGATGACGGTCGACGGCCTGACCTTCGGCTATGAGCCGGACCGGACGCTGATCAAGGATTTCGGGCTGAGCATCGGGAGCCGCGACCGGGTCTGCGTCATCGGCAAGAACGGCCGCGGCAAGACGACCCTGATCCGGCTCCTGGCCGGCGACCTGAAACCCCTGACCGGTTCCCTCACCTCGCCGCTCGCGGTCGCCCCCGGGTATTACGAGCAGAGCCACGTCGAGAGCCTGTCGGCGACGAACACGGTCCTGGAGGAAATCGCCTCGGCCGACGCTCAGATGGACCCGGGACTTCCCCGCCTGATCGCGGGCGTCATGATGTTCGAGGGGGACGACGCCCTTAAGAAGATTTCGATCCTGTCCGGCGGCGAGAAGAGCCGGGTCCTTCTCGGCAAGCTCATCGCCAGCCCGCTCAACCTCCTCCTCCTCGACGAGCCGACGAACCACCTCGACCTCGAGTCGTCCGACGCCCTGCTGGCCGCCCTGGACGACTTCGACGGCGCCGTGATCATGGTCACCCACAACGAGATGTTCCTCCACGCCCTAGCCGAGCGGCTGATCGTCTTTCGCGACGACGGGCTGACCGTCTTCGAGGGCGGTTACCAGCGCTTCCTGGACAAGGTCGGCTGGGAGGACGAAGGGACGCTCCGCCGCGGGAACGGGGAGCGCGGGCCGAGTGCGGCCGCCTCCGGCGCGCCGCCCGAGAAGCTCCGCCGCAAGGAGCTGAAGCGCCTCCGGACCGACCTCCTGGTCGAGCGGGCCAAGGCTTTGAAGCCCCTGGAGAAGGAGGTCGCGCGCTTGGAGTCGGCCATCCAGGACACCGAGGCCGCCTTGAACGAGCTGAACGCGTCGGCCGTCGAGGCCTCGCGGGCGCGGGCCGGGCGGCGCGTCGCCGAGCTGTCCAAGGCGATCCATGCCGCCAAAAAGAAGATCGATGTCCTCTACGCCGAGCTCGAGACGGCCTCGTCCCAGCTCGAGAAACGGCGCAGGGATTACGACGAGCGTATCGCCGAATTGGCGCGCGCGGACGAGTCCGCGGAATCCTGAGAGAACCGGGCGCCAGAAGATTGACATCGTCAAATCCCTCTGTTATATCTTGAGTTCGAGACAAAGAAAGACGACAACGCCTTGACATGAGCTCTCCCAGGCAACGGAACGCGCAAGTCCCGTCTGCTTCTCGCCGTCTCCGTTTTCTACGGCGGTCGGGCGGCGCGGATGTCCTTCTCATCGCCGTCCTCGGCGGCGCCCTTCTCGCGTCCGGCTGCTCGCGCGGCGCCTCGGGCGGCGGGCTGACGGTGGCCGGCTCGACCAGCATCCAGCCGTTTGCCGACCATTGGGCCGAGATTTATCAGAAGCTCCACCCCGACCTCGTCGTCAACGTCCAGGGCGGCGGGTCGAGCGCCGGGATCCAGGCCGCCCGGAGCGGAGCCGCCCAGATCGGGATGTCCTCGCGCGAGCTAAAGCCGGACGAGAAGGACCTGACCGCATTCGTCGTGGCCCGCGACGGGCTGGCCGTCATCGTCCATCCCGCCAATCCTCTGGATGATATCGGGTTGGACGGCGTCCGCGCCGTCTTCGCGGGCCGGATCGGGAGCTGGGACGAGCTGGGGCGGGGGAGCGGCCGGATCACCGTCGTGACCCGGGAGGAGGGCTCGGGGACGCGGGGCGCCTTCCAAGAGATGGTCATGCGCAAGGGGCGGATCGCCCGCGAAGCGATCGTCGAGGACTCCAACGGGACGGTCCGGGCCATTGTCGCCCAGGACCCGCATGCGATCGGCTACATTTCGCTCGGCCTTGTCGACCCGACCGTCAAAGCTTTGGCTCTGGACGGGGTCGACGCCAGCGACGCCAACATCCTGGCCGGTCGCTACGCGCTCGTCCGGCCTTTTCTGTTCGTCACGAGCGGGACGCCCCGCCCGGACGCTCAAGCCTTCCTTGATTTTATCCTGTCCGACGACGGCCAGGAGCTGGTCGAGAGCGGGGGCCTGCTCCGCGCCCGCTGAGGTCCCTCATGACACGCCTCGAACGCAACGACCGCATCATCCGGCTAGCGCTCCTCCTCGTCGCGTTTTCGGCCGTCTCCATCCTGATCGTCATCACCGCCTTCATCTTCTCCGAGGGGACGCCGATCATGTTCCGGCACGGGCCGGGCCGCTTCCTGCTCGGCCTCGACTGGTACCCGTCCGAGAAGCTCTTCGGCCTCCTGCCCATGATCGTCGGCTCCTTTTCCGTGACCGCCGGCGCGCTCCTGGTCGGGGTTCCGACCAGCCTGGCCTGTGCCGTCGTCCTGACCCAGTTCGCCTCGAAGCGGACGGCCCGCGTCCTGAAGCCGGTCATCGAGCTCCTGGCCGGAATCCCCTCGGTCGTCTACGGATTTATCGGCATCGTCGTCATCGTCCCCTTCATTCGCGACAACCTGGGCGGACCGGGCCTCTCGGTCCTGGCCGCCGCGATCGTCCTGGGGATCATGATCCTGCCGACCGTCATCAGCATCTCGGTCGACGCCTTCCAGGCCCTGCCGCCTTCCTACCGCGAGGGTTCGATCGCCCTGGGCGCGACCGTCTGGCAGACGGTCCGCATGGTCCTGCTCCCGGCCGCGCGGTCGGGGATCGTTGCGGCCGTCATCCTCGGCATGGGCCGGGCGATCGGGGAGACGATGGCCGTCATCATGATCGCCGGAAACGCGGCGGCCGTCCCGACGTCGCCGCTCGCCCCCGTCCGAACCCTGACCTCGAACATCGCCCTGGAGATGGGGTACGCGAGCGGGGAACACCGCGAGGCCCTGTTCGCGACCGGCGTCATCCTGTTCGTCATCATCATGATTCTCAACACCCTCGCCAACCGGGCCTCGGCCCGGAGGAAGGTCTAGCCCGTGGCCGGCAGCCCGCGCCGGACGCAGACGATCGTCAAGTCCGCTCTCTGGACGCTGACGGGAGCGACCATCCTCGTCCTCGTCTTCATCGTCGTCTTCATACTCCGCCGCGGCCTGCCCGAAGTCAGTTGGGGCTTCCTGACTCGCCACCCCGAGGCCATGGGTGTGGCCGGAGGCATCTTCCCGACGATCGTCGGGACGCTAGCCCTGACCCTGATGGCGATCCTGATCGCGACCCCGCTCGGGGTCGGGACCGCGATCTACCTGACCGAGTATACCTGGGAGGGCCGGCTGACCCGGGTCATCCGCTTCGGCGCCGAGTGCCTGGCCGGCATCCCCTCGATCCTGTTCGGGCTGTTCGGGTTCATCCTGTTCGTGACCAAGCTCAAGCTCGGCTGGTCCATCCTGAGCGGCGGCCTGACCCTGTCCTTCATGATCCTGCCCACGATCATCCGGACGAGCGAGGAGGCCATCCGGAGCGTCCCGGCCGCCTACCGCGAGGTCAGCGCCTCGCTGGGCTGTACCAAGTGGCAGGCGGTGACGAGGGTCGTCCTGCCCTCGGCCCTGCCCGGCATCACGACCGGCGTCATCCTCTCGGTCGGGCGCAGCATCGGCGAAACGGCGGCCGTCATTTTCACGGCCGGGAGCGCCCTCCACCTTCCGACCTCGGTCTTTTCCTCGTCGCGGACGATGGCCGTCCACTTCTATATTTTGGCCCGGGAGGGGATCTCGATGCGCATGGCCTACGGAACGGCGGCCGTCCTTGTCGTCACCATCCTCTTCATCAACATCGTATCCTACTATCTCATGCACCGCTTCATCCGGAAGTACTCTTAGGCCTGCCATGCACGCGCCCCAGACGCCGCTCATCCAAGCCCTGGGTTTCGGGCTGACCGGTGGGGGCGTTCGCGTCCTGAGCGATCTGACCCTGGACGTCGAGCCCAACGAGATCCTCGGTATCATCGGCCCGGCCGGGAGCGGTAAGACGTCGTTCCTCCGCTCGCTCAACCGGCTCAACGATCTTGCCCCCGGATACAGGACGGAAGGGAATCTCCTCTTCCGGGGCCGGTCGATCCTGGGGCCCGATGTCAACGTCGTCGAGCTGCGCCGGGCGATGGGGATGGTCTTCGCGACGCCCGTCCCGCTGCCGCGCTCGATCTTCGAGAACGTCGTCTTCGGAGCCCGCCTCTCCGGCGTCCGGGGCGCCGCCCGGCTCCGCGACCTGGCCGAAGAGAGCCTGTCCCAAGCCGGCCTCTGGGACGAGGTCCGCGAGCGCCTGGACGAGAGCGCGCTCAACCTCTCGGGCGGTCAGCAGCAGCGGCTGTGTATCGCCCGGATCCTGGCCCTCCAGCCCGAGGTCATCCTGCTCGATGAGCCGACCTCGGGCCTTGATCCCGTCTCGACCCACAAGATCGAGGAGTCGCTCCGCCGGCTCAAGGCCTCCTACACGATCATCCTG
>JAFGBC010000151.1 GCA_016933355.1 Candidatus Aminicenantota bacterium | reverse complement strand
GAGGCCGTCGATCGATGGTCCCGGCCGCGTTGACGATCCCGGAGCGCTATGGTAAATTGAAAATCTCAAGGATGACCACCCCCCCGACCGCTAACGATTCTCCTGCGGCCGCGAGGCCCCGGTGACGCCGGAGATCGGACTCGTCCTCGCCTTCCTCGCCCTGACGGCGGTTCTCTTTAGCCTGGAGCGGTTGCGGTCCGACGTCGTTGCGGTCCTCATCTTGGCCGGGTTGGCCTGGACGCGGCTGGTGACGCCGGCCGAGGCGTTCTCCGGGCTGAGCGGGAGCGCCGTCATCTCTATGATCGGCGTCATGATCATGGGCTACGGGCTGGATCGGGCCGGGGCCCTGCGCGGACTCACTCTCCGGCTGGTCCGGGCCTCCGGAGGCCGCGAAGCCGCGCTCCTCGCCCTCACCTGCGCCGCCGTGGCCGCGCTCTCGGCGTTCATGCAGAATGTCGGCGCGGCGGCCCTGTTCCTTCCCGTCCTGGTCCGGATTTCGCGGATGGGCCGGTTCAGCCTGCCGCGGCTCCTCATGCCCATGGGGTTCGCGGCCATCCTGGGCGGAACACTCAGCATGGTCGGCTCGGGGCCCCTGATCATCCTCAACGACCTTCTCAAGCAGGAGGGCCTGGACAAGCTCGGGCTGTTCAGCGTCACGCCCCTGGGCTTCGCGGTCGCCGCAGCGGGCATCGGCGCCCTGGTTGTCTTCCGCCGCGTCCTCCTGCCCGAGGGAGACGGCGCCGCCCGGCCGAGCGGCCAACAGGTCCTGATCGAGACCTGGCAGCTTCCCAAGACCGTCTACCATTACGCCGTGCCCGCCGGCAGCCGGATCGTCGGACTCAGCCGCGAAGAGACCGGGCTGTGGCGCGACTACGGGCTCAATCTTCTGGCCGTCGGCGAGGGCGACGCCGTGCTTCACGCGCCCTGGCGGCACTTTCGCTTCACAGCGGGCCAGGCGCTGGCCATTCTCGGCCGCGACGAGGGCGACGTCGAGCGCTTCGCGCGCGCCTACGGCCTCGAGCCCGGCGGGCCGTCCGAGGAGCTCCAGGACCTCCTGCTGACCTCGGGCAGCGGCTTCGCCGAGGTCGTTATCCCGCCCCGGTCGCCCTACGCGGGGCGGACCCTGCGCGAGATGGCCCTCCGCAAGAACTTCGCGGTGGAGCCGATCCTCCTCCTGAGCGGAGACCGGGAGACCCGGGCCGATTTCTCGGACCAGGTCCTCAAGCCGGGCGACATCTTCGTCGTCTTCGGCCCCTGGGACAACATCCGGGCCCTGGACGACAAACGGGATTTCCGGGTCGTCTCGCCCGTCGAAACGGGGCTGCCCGGGAGGCGCCGCATCCGCGAAGCCCTGCTCTGCTTCGCCGGTGCCATGGTCCTGGTCCTTCTGGGCTTCTCCCTGCCCCTGTCCCTGTTCTCGGGCGCGCTGGCCATGGTCCTGCTCCGGGTCATCTCCATGGACGACGCCTACCGGGCGGTCGACTGGCGGACGGTTTTCCTGCTGGCCGGCCTGATCCCGCTCGGCATCGCCATGGAGAAGACCGGCGCCGCCGCCTACCTGGCCGGCGGGCTCATGGAGGTCCTGCAGGGTCGCCATCCCCTCCTGCTGCTCTCGGCCGTCGCCCTGCTCGCGACCGGATTCTCGCTGTTCATGTCCAACGTGGCGGCGACGGTTCTCCTCGTCCCGCTCGTCATCCATATGGCCCGGCTGGCCTCGCTGGACCCGCGGATGCTGGCCCTGCTGGCGGCCGTCTGCGCCTCCAATTCCTTCCTCCTTCCCACCCATCAGGTCAACGCGCTCCTGATGTCGCCGGGAGGCTACCGCAACGCCGACTACCTGAGGGCCGGCGGGCTGACGACCGTCGTCTTCCTGCTCGTGGCCGTCGTGTTCACCTACCTGTTTCTGATCTGAACGTCCAAGGAGGAGATTGTGATCATCCATGCGTTCTTCATCAGGGGCATCGCCCACAGCTCGTATATCATCGGCGGCGACAAAGCCTGCGCCGTCGTCGACCCGCGACGCGACGTCGACGTCTATCTCGAGGCCGCCCGCGAGGCGGGCCTCAAGATCACCCACATCCTGGAGACCCATCTCCACGCCGACTTTCTCTCCGGGCACGTCGAGCTCGCCCGGCGGACGGGAGCCCGAATCTACGCTCCGCGCAGCGCGCGCTGCCGCTTCGATCATGTGCCGCTCGCCGAAGGGGACGCCTTCAGCCTGGAGGAGATGCGGTTTTCGGTCCTGGAGACGCCCGGCCACACGCCCGAGCACATCAGCTATGTCGTCGCCGACCGGGCGCGGGGGCGGGATCCGGTCGCGGTTTTCTGCGGCGACACGCTGTTCGTCGGGGATGCCGGCCGGCCCGACCTCTTCCCGGGGATGGCCGACCGCCTGGCCTCGAAGCTCTACGACAGCCTGTTCGGAAAGCTCCTCGAGCTTCCGGACCACTGCGAGGTCTATCCCGCCCACGGCGCCGGGTCGCTCTGCGGCAAGGCGATCGGCGACAAGCGGTCGAGCACGATCGGCTACGAACGGAAGTACAACCCCGTCCTTCAGGTCCGGGAACGGAAGGCGTTCATCCGAGGGCTGACGACGAACATGCCGCCGGCGCCCGATCATTTCGGCCGCTGCAGCGAGCTCAACCGCCGCGGCCCGGCTCCGGTGGGCGACGTGCCGCCGCTCGCGGAGCTGGCGCCGAAGGAGTTCGCGCGCCGGATCGCGGCCGCGAACGCCATCGTGGTCGACGCCAGGCCCTACGATGCCTTTGGCGGGCAGCACGTACCAGGTTCCTACGGACTGGACTTGGCCGGGAACTTCGCCACGTTCGCCGGCTGGGTGATCCCGCCCCGCTCCGAGATCTATGTCGTGGCCGACGACCGGGCTCGGGCCGAAGAGGCGGCGGTCTGGCTGCGGCGGGTCGGGCTGGACCGCATCCGGGGCACGCTGGCGGGAGGCTTGGTTTCCTGGGTGAAAGCCGGTTTGCCGACGGCCCGCGTCGGCCAGATCTCGGTCCCGGATTTCCACCGCATGTGCCGGGAAAGGAAGTGCGCTCAGTTCGTCGACATTCGATCGCCGGGCGAGTTCGCCGGCGGAGCGATCAAGGGGGCCGTCAACATCCCGGCGCCCAACCTGAGGACGAAATACAAGGGTTTGAGAAAAGACCGGCCGGTCGTGCTCATCTGCAGCACGGGCAACAGGTCGAGCCTGGCGGCGAGCCTGCTCTTGATGCGCGGCTTTCGGGACGTCGGGCACGTCGCGGGCGGCATGACCGGCTACGCGGCCGCCGGCTTCAAGATCTGAGGCGGTCCGGCCGTCCGGAACGGATGACGGACAGGAGTCAGGAAAGAGGAGGGTTTCGCATGACTTGGCTCACGTTGGATCATTGGTCGCCCTACGCGGTCGGCGCGGGAATCGGCGTCCTCAGCTGGCTGACGTTTCTTCTCTCCGACAAGCCGATCGGTTGCTCGACGGCGTTCGCCCGGACGAGCGGCATGATCGAGCGGTTATTCCGGGGGCCGAAGGCGATGGAGCGCCCGTACTATAAGGAGTTCCCGCCGGTCGTGGACTGGGAGTGGATGCTGGTCGCCGGGATCATTCTCGGGGCCTTCACGTCGGCCAAGCTCTCGGGCCGTTTCAGCTTGACATGGGTTCCCTCGCTCTGGGCCTCAACGTTCGGGCCGGGCGCGCTCGCCCGGGTCGCCGTCGCCCTGGTCGGGGGAATCCTGCTGGGGTTCGGGGCGCGCTGGGCGGGCGGCTGCACGAGCGGCCACGGCATCAGCGGGACGCTCCAGCTCGCCGTGAGCAGCTGGGTGGCCGCGGTCTGCTTCTTCGTCGGCGGCATCGCGGCGGCGTTCCTGATCTTCCGGGTGATCGGCTAGGGCGGAGGGCGCCATGGGAACCAGGCTTCACCAGAATAAGCGGCTTCAGCTCTTCCTGGGACTGGCCGCCGGCTTTTGCTTCGGCTTCCTGCTCGAAAAGGGAAACGTTACCCGCTACGACGTCATCCTCGGCCAGCTCCTCCTCTACGATTTTACGGTGGTCAAGGTCATGCTCTCGGCCGTGGTCACGGGCATGATCGGGGTTTACGCCCTCCGCAGCGCCGGACTGGTCCGACTCCATCCGAAGCCGGGAGGCTGGGGGCGGTCGGCCCTGGGCGGCCTCATCTTCGGGCTGGGCTTCGCGACGCTCGGCTATTGCCCGGGGACGATCGCCGGGGCCGTCGGCCAGGGTTGGCTGGACGCGCTCGCCGGGGGCCTGACCGGGATCACGGTCGGAGCCGGCTTGTTCGCCGCCGCCTACCCGCGCTTGAAGGAGCGGATTCTGCTCAAGGGCGATTTCGGGACAAAGACGTTGCCCGAGCTTCTGCATGTCAAATCTTGGGCCGTCGTCATCCCGGTTGCCGCATTGATCATCGCGCTTCTCGCCTGGATCGAGAGGAGCGGACTCTAGCCGGGGCTGCATTCCAGATGACTCGAGGAGGTCCGAGATGAAAATCCTGCAGGCGCTTTACTGGGGCATCGGACTCGTCGGCGTCGCGGTCATCACCTGGGGCGTCGTCCTCGTCTTCGCCCGGCTTCTCCGGGCGGAGTTCGGCCGGCTCCAGGGCCGGCGGATCTGCAAGGAGCGCGAAATCCTCAGACATCAGCTCGGCTCCTATCTCCTGCTGGGGCTGGAGTTCATGATCGCGGCCGACGTCATCGCGACTATCATCCACCCGACATTCCGGGAAGTGGCCGTCCTGGCCGGGATCGTCCTCATCCGGACGGTCATCAGCTATTTTCTGGACCGCGAGATGGCCGATTCCTATTTCTGCCGGGACGAAGGGGAGCGGCCGCCGATCAAGGCCGCCGCCCGGAAGCGGTGAAACCGCTTCGGCTTTCCCCTGATGAATCGGGGACACGGATGAGCGGCGCCGATCAAAGCTCCTTGACGTAGATTCTCCGGAAGTAAACCGGCGATTCGCTGTCGTGGTTCTGGAGGCCGAGGTCGCCCTCGAGGGCGAAGTCCTTGATCTTGCCGCGCGGCTCCTTGACCTGCCCCCATTCATTGTACCACCTGTAGAGTGAGGAATCGAGGCGAATCCGGGTCAGCGGTTCGATCGTGTAGGGGACGTTCGCCTTCGGGTCCAAGTGCGGCTTGATCAAGGCGGTGATTTTTTCGGCGACGCCTTCGCGGGATGCTCCCGGGCGAAGCCTGGCGTAAGTGCCGACGGCGTTCGGCCAGCCTTTTGGCATGCGGTTCAGGCGGGATTCCACGAATGCGAACGGCACGATCTAATCGAATTGGATGGTGGAATGGGCCGGCGGGTTCCGGAGGACGCCGGTCACGGTCAGGTTGAATGCGTTTTCCGCCCGGATCGTTTTTCCGAGGGGACTGG
>JAFGBC010000150.1 GCA_016933355.1 Candidatus Aminicenantota bacterium | reverse complement strand
ATCCGCTCGAGCCGGGCCATCATGAAATGCATCGAGGGCAGCGACTTGGCCACGGGCAAGATGAAGACCAAGGTCCAGGACGCCTATTCGATGCGCTCCTCGCCCCAGGTCATCGGCGCGGCCCACGACGCCGTCGCCCACGCCCGCAAGCAGGTCGAGACCGAGCTCAACGGAACCTGCGATAACCCGATCTTCCTGCCCGAATACAAGCTGACCCTGACCGGCGCCAACTTCCAGGGCAGCCCGGTCGCCTTGCCCATGGACATGATCGGCGCGGCCGTGACCATGGTCTGCGTCCTGTCCGAGCGGCGCCTCAACCGCCTGACCAACCCCGCCCTGAGCGTGGGCCTGCCGGCCTTCCTGACCAAGGGGGCCGGCATGTTCTCGGGGATGATGCTGAGCCAGTACACGGCCGACATGATGATCGTCGAGCAGCGGATCCTCTCGGCGCCGGCCTCGATCCAGTCCATCCCGGCCGCGGCAGACCAGGAGGACTTCGTCTCGATGGGCATGAACACCGCCCTTAAGAACGAGCAGATCCTGGACAACGCCTACGGCGTCCTGGGGATCGAGTTCATGGCCGCCGCCCAGGGCCTCGACTTCCGGAGCTTCAAGCCGGGGACCGGGACCGAGGCCGCCCGGTCCGCCGTCCGCCGCCACGTCCCGCACCTCGACGAGGACCGGCCGCTCTACGCCGACCACAATAAGATGAAAGCCCTCGTCAAGTCCTGCGAGATCCTGGATGCGGTCGAGCAGGCCGTCGGCAGCCTGGAGTGATCAGCTTCTCTTTGCGCTCCCGCGACAGGGCCTTGACGGCGCACTCACGGGCCAGCGCGAGCGACCGGCCGCCGCACGCCTCCCGATAGACCAGATCAACCGGGCGCCGGGTTCGTGTGTAGCGCGAGGCCTTGCCGTCCTGATGGGCTTTGAGCCTGCGCTCGATGTCGTTCGTGATGCCGGTATAGAAGGACCCGTCCCCGCATCTCAGAATATAGAGGAACCAGGGCGCTTCGCCGGCGCCGTCCGGCGCCGCGGCCTCTCTTACCGACTTCATCCCCCGCAGCATCCGGCGATATTTGGGCTTCATCGCTCCGCGGCCCGGCTCCGTTCGCGCGGCTAAGGCTCGCGCTGCTCCCAGCGGACCGGCGGGCCCAGCGTGTCTCGGTGCGTCGAGATCAGCGTTCGCATGTAAGGACCGACGCTGGCCGCGTTCTCGAAGCCCGCCTTGCGGGCCGCCGCGTCCGCCGCTTCGCGCGTGATCAACTCCGACTCGGCGTACTGGCGCCAGTTGCGGTAAACGGCCAGCGTCACGACGTCCCAAGCGGCGCCCGTCTCGCGGACGAAGATCAGCGTTTCATAACGCCCCCGCTCGCGCGCGAACGCGTTCTCCATCCGGCGCTCCTCGACGAGCTCGTCGCGCTTGCCCGGGAGCTCCTGCATCATTTCGAAATGAAGCAGCCCGGCCTCTTCGACATGCCCGCGGAAGACCTCGACCGGCGGGCCCAGGACGTAGAGGTCCTCATCCCAAGCGAGAAGGGCGTTCAGGCGACGCGCGAACGCTTCGGTCGGAAGCCCTGCGGCTGCCGCGGCAGCATCGCGCTCGGCGATCCGCTCGGGACGGTAATAATCGGCGAAGCTCTTCATCGGAAGGATCACGACCAGGTCCCAATGATCCCCCTGGGAATGCCGGACGATATAGGGGGCCTCGTCGCCGCCGGCGACGATCAGCGGGGCCCGGGCCTTGAGGAGGTCGATGAGCTCGACCAGCCGGCCCGGCGCCGCCTGGAGGACGGCGAAGCGGTAGAGATACGTCCCTTCGCGCGGACCGGCCGAAGCCGCGCCCGCCAGCGGGGGCTGCGTCTGCGCGCCGAGGGCCTCCGCTCCCGCCGCGAAGGCGACGAGCGCCAGCGCCGCGAGAATGACGGACCTCCGCGCTTCTTCCCTTCCTGAAGGC
Source organism: Candidatus Aminicenantota bacterium (assembly GCA_016933355.1). Classification (GTDB taxonomy): domain Bacteria; phylum Acidobacteriota; class Aminicenantia; order Aminicenantales; family JAFGBC01; genus JAFGBC01. The sequence continues at coordinate 1,616 of JAFGBC010000150.1, read as the reverse complement.
TTTTGAATCATGAGGACTCCTCGCCGCTAATCTACACGCTGGGTATGGAGATTACAACCCCCGCGGCGGCAGACGGCGCAGGCGAATCCCCTTCGTGTCCGGTCGTTGCGCGGATTGCGCTCCGATGGTGCGGGCGAGCCCGAGCGCGGGTCGTCCCGCGCTACTCGGACTTTAGGACCTTGAAGCGCAGATGGAGCGGCTTGCCGACCTTCTTGCCCTTGGCCGTGACCCACAGGTTGCCGTTGAAGTTCATGCACTCGGGAGCGGCCGGGAAGACGACGGTCAGGACGACGGGGACCGGCATCCCGGCCGGAGCCGCCGCCAGCGACGCCGGCGCTACGGTCAGCACGTTCTTGATGGAGGGCGTCAGGAAGAAGGAGATGTCGGCCAGGTCCTTAGTCGGGGCAAAAACGGCGTTGAGCACGGCCGTCCCGCCCGGGGGCAAAGCTGTCTTGGCGAACGGCTCGTCCCAAGCGACTTTGGCCGGGCCCTTTTTGGGTTTGGGGCCCTGTTGCGCCTGGAGCGGCGCAACGACGAGGGCGGCCGTGATGAGGACGACGCATCCCACGATGATTCTCTTGCTGTTCATGATGACCTCCATCGCCCGTCGCTGCGGGCGCAATCTCGGGCCCCTCGCTTTCCTTCCTTCAATATAGAAGTCGGCCTCTTCTTTGTCAACGAGGCGGGGCGCCGATTCCGGGGCCGGCCCCTTTCTCGAGGGCCGCCAGCTCCTTCCGGCACAGCCAGAGGGCGGGCAGGACGAACAGGACGATCTCGAGCCCGAAGGCGACGAGGTTCTGAACGGATAAAACTTCGGCGATTGTCCCGCGCCGCACGAAGGGAAAGAGGCCCCAATTCAGGTAGGCGTCCGAGAAGGGAAGGAAGGGCCGGAACCCGATCGGCGCCAGGTTGTCGACGACGATGACGTCCAGGACGAGGTGCGAGAGCGCGGTCAGGACGAGCCCGACCCGGAGGCGGGCCTCTTTCAATAACGGGAAGAAGGCCAGGGCGGACAGGACGGACAGGACGATGTTATGGGTGTAGCGCTGGTGGACCAGCCAGTCCGGCCTTCCCAGCAGCGGGTAGAGGACAAAGTCGATGTCGGGTAGGCAGGCGACGAAGACGAACACGGCCAGCGTCTTTCCTCCCTTGCCGCGGGCGGCGAGCTTCCAGCCGATCAAGCCGGCCGCGGCATGGGGGAGGGGCGTCATGGCGGCCTCGTCAGCGGACGGAGAGGACGATCGTCCAGACGCTCAGGGCGATGATGAGGACGCCGACGATCGTCATCAGCAGGCGGAGGGGCAGTCTTTTCGTGGCCAGGGCGGCGAAGGGGGCGGCGACGGCCCCGCCGATCAGAAGGCCGAGGATGATCTTGCCGGTGTGGAGCACGCCCAGGGCCAGGATGAACGTCACGGACTGGGCGATCGCCACGAAGAATTCGGCCAGGTTGACCGAGCCGATCGCCAGCCGGGGGCAGTTCCCGCGGGCGACGAGCGTCGTGGTCACGATCGGCCCCAGCCGCCGCCGCCGACCGCGTCGAAGAAGCCTCCGCTCAGCCCGAGCGGGACGAGATGGGTTGTGACGTGCTTGTGGACGTGGTTCTTGCCGACGGCCTT
>JAFGBC010000024.1 GCA_016933355.1 Candidatus Aminicenantota bacterium | reverse complement strand
CCCCGGCTGCCCGTGATCTCCAGCCGGCTCTGGAACTGGGCCTCGAAGCTCGCATCGCACTGGGCCAAGCCGCCGTCCGGGAACTCGACCAGCGCGGCCGTCGACATGTCGATGCGGCGGCGCGGGTGGAGCCTCGCCTTGGCGCAGACCGAGACCGGTTCGCGGCCGAAGACGAGCCGGGCCGCGCTCAGCGGGTAGCAGCCGACGTCGAGAAGCGCGCCGCCTCCGAAACGCGGCGTCCAGCGGTAGTCGGCGGGATCGCCGTCGAAAGGGAATGTGAAGGCGGCGCGGACGAAGCGGACTTTCCCGATCTCTCCGGCCCGGACGAGCGCGATGGCGCGCTCGACCTGGGGATGGAAGCGGTACATGAAGGCCTCCATGAGGAGGCGCCCGGTCCGGTCGGCCGCCGCGGCCATGGCTTCGGCTTCCCGCGCGTCGAGCGCGATCGGCTTCTCGCACAGGACATGCTTGCCGGCCTTCAACGCGCTGAGGGTCCACGGCGCGTGGAGATGATTGGCCAACGGGATATAGACGGCGTCGACCTCTCCGTCTTTGAGGAGCGCGGCGTAATCCGGGTGCGCCCGGGGGATCCCGAATCGTTCCGCCCAGGCGCGGGCCTTGGCCGCGTCGCGCGACGCAATGGCCGCCAGCTCGCCGGTCGCCGACGCTCGCAGGGCGGGGATCAGGGCCCGCTCGGCGATTCCCGCGCAGCCCAGGATGCCCCATCGAACCTTGGCGGTCATAGGCCCTAGGATAACAAAAGCCGCGCCGCTTATCCACGTCATCATTGCGCAAGAAATTCTAAGCAAGCTTCTGGGGGGAGGTTGGCAAGACGGAGGGCATCCACGGAAACGAGTCCTGTCCCGGCATGCCCCCACACTCACGGAAGCCATGAGTGCTAGAAGCCTCGCCGTCCTCGCTATACCCGCCATGATCCCGTCTTCTTGGCGGCAAGGTCCGCCGGTCGCTCCGGGCGGCGGGGGGTCCCCAGCACTCGCGGAGCCCGAGGGATCCGCGAGTACGGGAAGCCGCGCCGCCCGTTTCCTTGAATGCCATCGGCTTTGCCCTATCCACGGAGACGGCCGCCGCACGATCGCGTCAGCTCCGCTTTGAATATGCTCTTTGATGCCGGCAAACTCCAGCGCCCTTGATGAGCGCCGGTCCTTGTCAAGAAGTCAGGGTTGAATTACGATGGCTTGGATATGGAGATAGCCATGGGGATGGCGACAAAGGTTATATTGATAGTGTTGATAACGTTGCCTGTATTGGCCGCGTGCCGGCCGGCGAAGGACGACCCGCCCGCGAAACGGGTCGAGGCGCTTTTCGAAAACCTGATCGGCGCGGACGAGCCCGGGGCGGCCGTGCTTGTTGCAAAGGGCGGGCGCGCCGTGTTCGCGCGCGGCTGGGGCGTCACGGACCTGCGGACGAAGCGCCCGATCGGCCCGGAGACGAACTTCCGGCTGGCTTCGGTCACGAAGCCGTTCACGGCCATGGCGGTGATGCTCCTCGTCCGCGACGGGAAGCTCCGCTACGAGGACGGCCTGACCGACATCTTTCCCGGCTTCCCCGAATACGGACGGGAGATCACCGTTCGCCGCCTCCTCAACCACACCTCCGGCCTTCCCGATTACGAAGATGTGATGCCGGCGCCGGATCCGGCTCTTCCCGTCGAGAGCGTCCAGATCAGCGACGCCGAGGTTCTCGACCTCCTGAAAGAGCGGACGGAGGGCAAATTCCCTCCCGGCGCGCGCTGGGCCTACAGCAACTCGGGATACGTCCTGCTCGGGCTCGTCGTCGAGAAGGTTTCCGGCCGGACTTTCCCGGATTTCCTGCGCGAGCGCATCTTCGCCCCTCTCGGAATGACCGGGACCGTAGTCTACGAGCGCGGCAAGAACGAGATCGCGAACCGCGCGTTCGGCCACGCCCGCGAAAACGGCGCATGGATCGAGAAAGACCAGAGCCCGACGTCGGCGACGCGGGGAGACGGCCGCGTCTATTCCTCACTCGTCGACCTTGCGAAATGGGATAACGCCCTGCACCGGCACACGCTCATGAGCGCGGAAGAGATGGCGCCCGCCCTGGCGCCGGTCCAGGTCGAGTCGGAGCCCCCGACCGAGCCGGACGGCTCGCCCGCGGCTTACGGCTTCGGCTGGTTCCTGAATCCCTGGAACGGGCGCGCTCGGATGTGGCATTACGGCGAAACGTCCGGCTTCCGGACGGCCGTCCATCGCTTGACCGATGACGGGCTGACCGTCGTCGTCCTCTGCAACCGGGACGACCGCGACGCTTCCGCGCTGGCCCTGAAGACGGCCGGGATCTATCTCGGCGGAAAGCAGCCCTAGCCCCGTCCCGTACCGCTCGGCGACGCGCCGCCTATTTCAGCGACAGTCCCAGCTCGTCGAGCTGGCGGGCGCTCACCTCGCCGGGAGAGCCGGTCATCAAGCACAGGGCGCTCGTCGTCTTGGGGAAGGGGATGACCTCGCGGATCGACTCTTCGCCGGCGAGCAGCATGATCAACCGGTCGAAGCCCAGAGCGATCCCGCCGTGGGGCGGCGTCCCGTAGCTCAGCGCTTCGAGGAAATAGCCGAACTTGTCCTCGATCTCCTTGGGCTGGAGACCGAGCGCCTCGAAGACGCGCTTCTGGACGTCGGGCCGGTGGATCCGGATCGAGCCGCCGCCGATTTCGTAGCCGTTGAGGACGAGGTCGTAGGCGCGGGCCTTGGCCTTGAGCGGCTCGGTCTCGACGAGGCCGAGGTCGGCCTCGCGCGGCGCCGTGAAGGGATGATGGACGGCCACGAGCTTGCCCTCCTCCTCGCTCCACTCGAACATCGGGAAGTCGGTCACCCAGACGAAT
>JAFGBC010000368.1 GCA_016933355.1 Candidatus Aminicenantota bacterium | reverse complement strand
TCGACAAATCTCAGGACAAAGCGCGCAACGGGGCCGAAGTCAAGCCCCGAGGCGAAGGCATCTGGGGCGTCGGCATTCTGGAAAAGGTGCTGGCCGCCGTCAAGGGCCTGCTCACCAAGGGCGTCCTCGATTTCGCGACCGTCTGGCTTTCCCGGGTCGGCCATCTCGGCCTGCTGGCCGCGGCCGCGCTCGGCCTTATCTTTTCGCTCATCGTGGCCATCCGGCTCGACTCCTTCATGGCCTTCCTCTACGGCTTGGCCTGGGTCGTTCTCCTCTTTATTGTCCAGTACGTCGCCCACCGCTTCGTCTCGGCCGGGGAATCCCTGATCGCCAACAACCCCAGCGCGCTGTCCTCCCAGGCCGTCCTCGACTGCCTCGGGCTGCTGGCCGCCCTCGCCGGCTTGATCGCCCTGACCCTGGGGGCCGTCCGCTCGATCCAGGGCGCCGGGGTCCGGTTCGTCCTGTTCGGGGCCGCCCTCTTCGTCCTGCTCGAGCTCTTCGCCGCCGCCGTCTTCAACCCGGAGACGATCTCGACCGAGACCGGGGGCAGGCAGTCGGCCGGCCGGGAGGCGATTGGGATCATCGTCCTCTTCGTTAAAGGAGCCATGCGCCTGGTTCCGGTCCTGTTCGGGATCGGGATCGCGGCCGGGTTCGTTCTTCTGGCCGTCGACGCCTTCGGGATCTTCGGTTCCGAGTTCAGGATTCTGGCCGGCTGGCGGAGAGCGATCGTTACGGGCCGGACCATCGTCGCCTCCGGCCTGGTTCCCTTCCTCGGCTATGTCGGGTTCGTTTTCGCCTATCTCGCCGTCGACGTCGTCCGCGCCATCCTGGCCGTGCCCGAGAAGCTCGACGCCTTGAAGAAATAGCCGCTCAAGCCGTGCAAACGCGGCGTTTTTCCGAAGTCCCGCGCGGGACGCTCGCGGCGTTGCTGTTCGACGCCTACGCGAGATCCCCGGAGCTGACCGATTGCTTCGGGCGCAGCTGGCGAGAGTTCGACGACTTCGTCTTCGATCACCTCGCCGTCGCGGACGACTGCGGATTCTTGAGCCTGGAGGACGGCCGAAGGGTCGGCTTCCTATCCTGGGACCCGCGGGGGATGCCGGAATCGATCGAAATCGGCCACAATTGCATCGTCGCGGCCTGCCAGGGCCGGGGGCTGGGCCGGGAGCAGCTGGCCCGCGGTTTGGAGATAATGAGGCAAAAAAGGCCGCTGAAGATCGTCGTCAAAACGGGTGCCGGAGATTTTTTCTCGCCCGCCCGCCGGATGTACGAGGCGGCCGGTTTTCGTAGGGCGGAGAGCTCGGCGGCGGAGGAGAGGGCGATCCCGGAACGGGTCGTCTACGAGCTCCTCCTCTGACGCCGCTCCCGCCCTCAGTACTTGATCACGACGTAGTCGTCGCCGGTCGCTTTGCCGAGGCTGAACCCGGTCACGAAGACGTTTCCAGCCTTGTCGACGGCGATCCCGGAAGGCGCGTCGTCGCCGTTGCCGGGGCCGTTGTAGCGCTTGACCCAGATCTGCTGGCCGAGCTTGTCGAACTTGACCGTGGCGATGTCGCGATGGGTGCCGTCCCCGAGGCTTTCGCCGGTCACGTAGACGTTCCCCGAGGCGTCGACCGCGATCGCCCGTCCGTAGTCGTTGCCGCTGACCGGGCCGTCGTAGCGGCTGACCCAGAGCTGCTTGCCGGCTTTGTTGTACTTGATCGCCGTCAGGTCGTGGCCCGTATTCTTGCCCGTGCTGTAGCCGGAGACGTAGACGTTACCGGCGGCATCCACGGCGATGGCCTGGCCGGCGTCGTCCCCCTTGAACGGGCCGCGGTAGATCCTGACCCAGATCCTCTTGCCGGCGGCGTTGTATTTGATCGTGGCGATGTCGCGCTGGGTTCCGGTCCCGGGGCTCTCGCCCGTCACGTAGATGTTGCCCGCGCCATCGACGGCGATCGCGTTTGCGTAGTCGTTATACCGGGAGGGGCCGTTATAGCGCTGGACCCATTTCTCCCCAGCGCGGTCGGCGAAGCCGGCTGCGGGGGCCGTGGCGGCGAAGGCCGATAGCGCGACCGCCATGACGAAGATGCGAACCGTCCTTGTCTTTCTCATGATCCGAGACTCTCCTTTGATCAAGTTCGCGGCGACAGCGCGGCGCCGCGGTCCGGGCCGGCCGGCCGCGAGCGGATAATGGACTTTACCCCCAAAATAACTCATCCGGAGCGGCCTGTCAAAGACGATCGAGAAAAAAGCGGTCCCGGATAAGGCCAAAAATGGCCGGCGCTCCGGAGAAGGAGGTTGTCTCTTCGAATTCGGATGGACTACAATACAGGACGCGCGGCGCATCGGTTCGATCTTCGCGCGTACCCCGTTCCGAGGAGGAACACATGACGAACAACGGCACTATTAGGCCCCGGAGCTTCCGCCTGAGAACGGCGGCGCTCGGCCTCGCGGCGATCGTCGCTTTCGTTGGGGCGCTGGGCGCCGTCTCCGCCGGCGCAGGCGCCGCTCCGTCCGACGACAAATCCTTCAAGGGACTCGGGATGGGCCTCGGCAGCTTGTCCCGGCTGTCCCGCGCCCAGACGCGCTCCATCAGCCCGGAGAATTTCACGGGAGAGAAGGGCAAGGCGGCCATGTCCGTCGACGGCCCGGCCATGAACGCGGCCCGCGACCTGGGCCAGGGCTGGAAGGTTTCGCCCTTCGTCCGGGTCCCGGCCGGCGAGACGTTCGTCATGGCCGACGTCAAGGGCGAGGGGGCCATCCAGCAGGTCTGGCTGACGCCGGCCGGAACCTGGCGCTTCGCCATTTTGCGCATCTACTGGGACGGCGAGTCCGAGCCCTCGGTCGAGTGCCCCATCGGCGATTTCTTCGCCTGCGGCTGGGGCCACTACGCCCAGGTCTCTTCTCTTCCCGTCTGCGTCAATCCGGGCAGCGCCTTCAACTGCTACTGGGAGATGCCCTTCCGCAAAGG
>JAFGBC010000023.1 GCA_016933355.1 Candidatus Aminicenantota bacterium | reverse complement strand
TCCGCGGCCTCGGAGCTGACCGCGGCCGCCAAGCAGATGACGCTCATCGCCCTCGGCCATCCGGCCGTCCGCTTCCACGTCGTCCACGGGAAGCGCGTGATCCTGAGCGTCCCCGGCGTTGCCGGCCTGCGCGAGCGGGTCTTCCAGATCTTCGGGAGGGACGTCCTCGACCGTCTCGTCGACGTGGCTTACGCGGAGGGCGGCTATCGCCTCGAAGGGCTGGCCTCGCGGCCGCCGACGGGCCGGCCGGACCGGACCCGGCAGCACGTCTTCGTCAACGGCCGCCCGGTCCGCGACCGCCTCCTGCAGGCCGCGCTTCAACAGGCCTACCGGGGTCTCCTGGAACGCGACGTCCAGCCCGAGGCCGTCCTGTTCCTGACCATCCCGTTCGAGGATGTCGACGTCAACGTCCATCCGGCCAAGTCCGAGGTCCGCTTCAGGGATTCGAGCCGCCTGTTCGGGCTGGTCGTCCGCGGCCTGGACGCGGCTCTCCGGACCTGTCCTGGAGTGAAGGACGTCTCGCCCGGTCCGGCCCCCTGGCCCCGCGCCGCGACCGGCCCCGCGACCGGGAGGGGCGAGGCGGCGGGCGCGTTCGGCTTCGGGGTCGAGGAGGCCCCGGCCGCTTCGCTCTTCGGTTCGGCCGAGCCGGAGGCGGGCTCCGCGGCGGCGCCCCGCGTCCTGGGCCAATACCTTTCGGCCTATATCGTCGCGGCCGCGCCAGAGGGCGTCTACATCATCGACCAGCACAACGCGCATGAGCGGATCTTGTTCGACCGCTTTGCGGAGGCGCGGGCGCGCGACCGGATCCCCCGCAAGGCGCCGCTTCTGCCCATCCTGATCGACCTCACGCCGGCCCAGGCGGTTCGGCTCGAAGCGAGCCGTCCCGCCCTGGACGAAGCCGGTTTCCAAGTCGAGGAGATGGGAGGCCGCACGGTTGCCCTCAAAGAACACCCCGACCTGTTCGGCCCCGAAGCCGCCCGCGAGGCTTTCCTGGCCGTCCTCGACGATTTGGAGCGCGAGGACAAGGGGGGACGCGGCGACCGGATCCTGGCGACGCTCGCCTGCAAATCGGCGGTCAAGGCCGGCGAACCCCTGCCGCGGGAGAAGATGGAATTCCTGGTCGCCGAGCTCTTCCGGCTCGAGGACAAGGCCCTTTGTCCCCACGGACGGCCCATCCTGATCCTGATCGATCGGGGACAGGTCGAAAAAGCGCTCAAGCGGCACCCCGTCTGACCCGCCGGCCCGCGCGTTTGACACCCCGAAACCCTTTTGTTAAGATGGGCGCTGGCTCGCAGGACGGGGAGTGGCGCAGCCTGGCTAGCGCGCCTGCCTTGGGAGCAGGAGGTCGTCGGTTCAAATCCGATCTCCCCGATCGTCCCCCAAGGGGGCGGCTCTGCGCGCGGAACGCCCGGAGAGAGGCGGCAAAGACGCGCCTGTAGCTCAGGTGGATAGAGCAACTGCCTTCTAAGCAGTGGGTCGGGAGTTCGAGTCTCTCCAGGCGCGCTTTTTATCCGTGGTGACAATTTTTGCGCATAAAGAATCGCCCCTAGCCTTTAAGGGTGAGGACCGGAATCCAAAAATCACCTGGGCAATCCCCTTGAGGGGTGATTGACGCTCGGCACGGGCTGGGATAGCTTGGGAGAGCGTCCAAAGATCTCCGCCTGCTGGACGAGGGAGGACGGTATCGAGAAAACGAGCAGGAACGGCCGTCTTGATAATTAGAGCGAGCGGAGTGACGTATTTTGTCAGGACAATTTTTATAATGCGGGGTTGATGTGGCATCCAATCTTGGCGAGCTTCTGTTGCGGGAAAAGGCGATCACGGCCGATCAGCTCCGGTCGGCCCTCGAGCACCAGCGCAAGAACAGCCTGCATCTGGGCACATCGCTGGTCACGCTCGGCTTCATCAACGAGGAGGAGATCGCCCAGGCTCTGAGCCGGCAGCTCGGCTACCCGTTCATCGACCTGGACCAGTTCGAGGTCTATCCCGACGTCATCAACCTCGTCCCGGTCGAGATCGCCAAGAAGTACATGATCATGCCCATCCACCGCATCCGCTCCTTCCTGACCCTGGCCATGGTCGACCCGACCGACCTCGAGGTCACCGAGGACGTCCGCTTCCGGACCGGCCTGAGCATTCAGCCGGTCATCGCCTCGGAGTCGGGCATCCTGAGCGCCATCAACAAGTACTACGGGACGACGAGCGACATCAAGCTCCGCAATCCGATCCTGGACGACATCGAGCTGGCCCAGGACACGGCCGTCAACATCATCGAGGAGGAGAAGGACGACTACACGATCGAAGAGCTCTTCCACTCGACCGAAGAGGCGCCCGTCATCACCCTGGTCAATACGATCTTCATCGACGCCATCAAGAAGGGCGCCAGCGACGTCCACTTCGAGCCCTACGAGAAGGCCTTCCGCGTCCGCTACCGGATCGACGGCACCCTGTACGAGATCCAGAGCCTCCCCCTCAAGCTCAAGAACCCGGTCATTTCCCGCGTCAAGATCTTGGCCAACATGGACATCGCCGAGAAGCGCCTGCCCCAGGACGGCCGGATCCGGATGCGGGCCAAGCTCGAGAACGGAGGCAAGAAAGAGGTCGACCTGCGCGTCTCGGCCCTGCCGACGATGTTCGGCGAGAAGGTCGTCGCCCGGATCCTGGACCGGGAGATGCTCAAGCTCGACCTGACCGAGCTCGGATTCGAGCCCGAGCCCCTCGAGGTCTTCCAGCAGGCCATCCGGCGGCCCTGGGGCATCATCCTGATCACCGGCCCGACCGGAAGCGGCAAGACGAACACGCTCTACTCGGCCATCCAGAACCTGAACTCGATCGAGAAGAACATCCTGACCGCCGAGGACCCGGTCGAGTTCTACCTGGCCGGCATCAATCAGGTCAACATCAAGGAGGAGATCAAGCTCGACTTCCCGACCTGCTTGCGCTCCTTTTTGCGCCAAGACCCCGACATCATGCTCGTCGGCGAGATGCGCGATCACGAGACGGTCGACATCGCCATCAAGGCCGCCCTGACCGGCCATCTCGTCTTCTCGACCGTCCACACCAACGACGCCGCCAGCTCGGTCACCCGTCTCGTCAACATGGGGATCGAGCCCTTCCTGGTCGCCGACTCGGTCTTCCTGATCGTCGCCCAGCGGCTGGTCCGCCGCCTGTGCAAGAAGTGCGCCGTCGAGCACCGGCTGCCGCCGGCCGCCCTCGAGGAGGCGGGTTTTTCGCCCGAGGAGGCGGCCCGGGCCGTCGTCATGAAGCCCAAGGGCTGCGAGCGCTGTAACAACTCCGGCTACAAAGGCCGGATCGC
>JAFGBC010000149.1 GCA_016933355.1 Candidatus Aminicenantota bacterium | reverse complement strand
GGGGGGGGGTGTCTCGGATTCAGCCGCTCCTCGAAGAACGCGAGCAGGGCCGGGAGGTCGATCTCGTGCCCGCCTTCGTGGACGTCGAGGGACACGTTGCCGGGAGCGCCGAGATCGGCGTAGATGGGGCGGATCTCCCTCAGCGCCCGCCGGGCCAGCGGCACGATGAACTGGGTCGGCGGCTCGGCCAGGCCGTTCTGGCATTGGAGGGGACGCGGGGCGATTAGGGCGTAGATGTCGGCGAAGTCGACGAGCTCGCGGAGCCCGTCGAGCTTCCAGCACATGCAGTGGTCCCGCTCCATCTGGTCCATGACCGTCAGGAAGCCGCTCGACACGCAGGCCGCGACGCGCGCGTCCATGGCCGCCAGCCACATGGCCATCTCGCCGCCGAGCGACAGCCCGGCGCAGCCGATCGCCGACCGGTCGACCTCCTCCCGTGAAGCGAGCAGGTCCACCGCCCGCATGAGGTCCCAGAGCCGCTCGCCCACGAGCGTCCTCCCGGGCTCGTAGACCTCGTGCTGGCCGACGTCGACGGCCGCGGTCGCGTAGCCCCGCCCGGCCAGGGCCGAAGCGAAGGCCTTGTAGATCCGGGCGTCCTCGTAGACAACGCGGCGATCGCCGCCGTGGCCGTGGATGCCCACGACGGCCGGGTAGGGAGGCCGCCCCGAACTCGGGATGGTCAGGATGGCTTTGATCCGCCGGCCCGGCGTCGATACGATCTCGACCTCGCGGAGGACATAGCCGGGCTCTTCCCGTTCGGACAGGACGCGAGGCCCGAGGGCGATGTCTGCGCCCCGGAGATCGTCGATCTTCAGGAGCTTCGCCAGCTCGGCCCTCAGGTCCTTCTGCCAGCGGATAGCGGCCGCCCCTGATCGCGGCGAGTAGGCCATCGTCCGCAGCTTCGGGGCCGAGGGGGCCTCGATCTTTCCGACCATCAGCCTGACCGGGGCGTCGGGCCGGAGCTCGAGACCGTAGTCGAGGAGGGCGGCGCCGTCGACCACGGCGGCGGGTCCATCTCCGATCCTGACCTCGTAGCGGGCCAGGGGCTCGACCGTGAACCATTCGGGGAACTGGTTGATCCTGGGGTAGTCGAACGGGAGATGCATCATGGCGTCGTGCCGCCGCTGGTCGAAATGGAAGGACCCGGCCCAAGGCCAATCTGCCTCGAGGGAGACGACGAGAGACCCGTCGGCGGCCCGGGCCGCCCCCAGCCGGAGATCGTCCCGCCAGGGGGCCGCGGAAATCCCCTGGGTCTTCCAAAGGGCGTACATCATGGCCGTGCGGGCCGAATTGCCGTCGCCGTGCCAGCCCTCGATGATGCCGTCGGGCCTCTGCTTGCGGAAGATGAAGCCGATGGCCTCGTCCGCCCAGGCCGCGGCTTCTTCGTCCGGGATGCGGGCGAGGAGGTTGAGGGCGCCCTCGATCGCGTCGGCGTAGCCGTCGGCGCTCCCGCCCTCCCAGTCGTAGTCCCTGTACTTGGCCACGGCGCCCAAGGCCCGGGCCGCGGCGTCGCGGTAACGCCCGGCGCTCTCCGGGTCGATCAGGGCCATGGTCATGTAAGCGTTGAAGACGTAACCCCAGGTGTCGGCCAGCCCCGCGTTCGCCACCCGGCCCGTCCGTGGATCGACGGCGTTGAAGAGAAGGCCGTCGGTGTTGCGTCCGACCTCGAGGATCCGGTCGAGGACGGCCCGGAAGCGGGGCCGGTAGGACGCCCACCGCGCGGGATCCTCGTGATAGGCCAGGACGCAAGCCTCGGCCAATCCGCCGATGATCTCCGAACCGTGGTCGCGCAGGACGAGCCTGTCCCGGTCGAGGAGATCGGCGTGGACGAGAAACCAGTCCGCGAGGCGGAACGCCCGCTCGGCAAACCGGGCGTCACCCGTCATCCAGCAGAGGCGGCTCGCGGCCTGGAGGAGGTCGCCCGCGACCTCGATGTCGGCCGAAGGGATCGGCCCCGGCGGGGTGGGGTGCGGCGCCCGCTCGAAGACGTCGCGGACGAGGCCCTTCATGCGCTCGAGCCAGGGCGAAGGTCCGAGCCACTCGGCGATGGGCATCAGCCCGTCCTTGGCGTATTCGGCTGCGCCGAAGATGATCGCGTCGAGGTCCGGCTCCGAGCGCCGGAAGGCTTGCGTCGCGAAGAGGAAATCGTCGGGCAGGGAGCCGAGGCGGGCCGTGAGCTTCGTTTCGCGCTCCAGGATGTCGCGGGCGGCGCGCTCGAGATGGGCGTCGTCGAGAAGGAAAGCCGTCAGGACGATGAACGGGTAGTTGTCGGCGGCGCTGTCCTTGGCGTTCCAGTAGGCGTCCCCGGTCAGGTTCCGAGGCAGCAAGCCCGAGCGGGGATCGGCGTGGACGAGCCAGCCTTGGGCGAAGCGCCGGCAGAATTGGACTGCCCGCTGGGAAAGCCGGCCGTTCGCGGCTGCGGTCGCCCAGGGATCGTCGCCGGAGACGGGGAGGGCCAGGGACAGCACGATGGCGGCGACGGCGGCCGAGGTCAACAGATTCCTACGAAGCTGGATCAGCATCGGCGGTCGGCGATGGGGAGGGGGCCGCTCATTCCGCCTGGGTCTTAGAGCGTCGTGATCTTGAAGCGGACGCCGTCAGGGTCGGGGCAGACCAGGAACTTCGTTTCGGCGATCCAGTCGTCCTCGGGCAGCTCGTCCTCGCGCTGTTTGGCGGTCAGGAAAGGGAACAGGGAGTTCAGCGCGTAGAGGCAGATCTTCTTGCCCCGGGGCACTTCGAGCAGGCCGCCGCCCCGGATATAGAACGCGTCCCCCGGCTTGTGCCTCGCGCCGCAGCGCTTTTTGACGCCCACGACTTCGACCTTGAGATCTTTCATCTCTCCTCCTTTCTTTCAAAGGATAGCCCCGCCGGCCGCAAAGTGCAAGCCGCCGGGACGCCG
>JAFGBC010000148.1 GCA_016933355.1 Candidatus Aminicenantota bacterium | reverse complement strand
GCACGTTCCGCTTCACGGTCCGGCTCGGACGGCCCGCCCGGCCCGGGAAGCCGGCCCGCGGCGCAGCCGTGTCCGCCGTTCGAAACAGGGTTGCGCTCGTCATCGACGACAACGCCGCGTCCCGGCGCATCGTCTGTGACCTGCTGTCCCGCTGGGGGCTCGCCGTCCTGCCCGCTCCGGACGGGGAATCGGCGCTGGCCCTTCTCGGCCACAAGCGCGGACGGTCCCGGGCCGTTGCGCTGGCCGTCGTCGATGCGACGCTGCCCCGAGGAAACGGGCGGAGCTGGGCGGCCCGCTTGCGGGAGTTGCCCGGACGGGCCGACCTTCCTGTCATCCTTCTTGCGACGGCGGACAGCGCCGGCGCGACGGCGGCGGACGGGCCGTTTTTCGGTTCTCTGCTCAAGCCGGTCGACCCCGCCGAGCTGCGCGGTCTCGTCCTGGCGGCGGCGAAGGGAGAGCGGAAGCGGAGTCGGCGTGTTCGGCCCGGGATCGACCGTCGGCCGGCTCAGGGCGGTTCCGCGCGGCTCCGGATCCTCCTGGCCGAGGACGACGTCATCAACCAGAAGGTGGCCGAGCGGATGCTGACCCGGCAAGGCCACGCCGTCACCTCGGCCGCCAACGGCCGCCGCGTCCTCCAGCTCCTGGACAAGGATCGCTTCGACCTCGTCCTGATGGACGTCGAGATGCCCCGTCTCGACGGGTTCGAGGTCACGGCCCGGATCCGACGGCGGGAAGCGCAAAGCGGCGGCCGTCTGCCGATCATCGCCCTGACCGCCCATGCCCTCAAGGGCGACCGCGAGCGCTGTCTCGCGGCCGGGATGGACGGCTACCTGTCCAAGCCGCTCCGCCCCGACGAGCTGTTCCAGACGATCGGCGGCGTGCTCGAACGCGTCCGAAAGGGAAATTCCCATGCCCAGCGCTAAGCTCTCGACCCGCATCTCCAAGCCAAATCCGTCCGAGCGGATGACCATCCTGGTCGCCGACGACGACGTCCTGGCCGCTAAAGTCCTAGAGAAAACGCTCAAGAAGTGGGACTTCGACGTCGTCCGAGCCAAGAACGGCGAAGAGGCCTGGGACCAAATCGACCGGAAGGGCCTCCGCCTGGCCATCCTGGACTGGATGATGCCCAAGATGGACGGCGTCCAGCTCTGCCGCCGCATCCGGCGCAAGAAGCGGGAGAATTACACCTACATCATCCTCCTGACCGCGCGGGATTATTTCCAGGACATCATCCGCGGCCTTTCGGCCGGCGCCGACGACTACATGACCAAGCCCGTCAACCTGCTCGAACTCAAGGCCCGCCTCCAGACCGGGCTGCGTATCCTCGAGCTCGAGGACAAGCTCCTCATCTCGCGGCAGGAGCTCAAGGAGATGGCCGCCCACGACAGCCTGACCGGGCTCTGGAACCGCTCCTCCATCCTCGAATTTTTCGAGGACGCGCTCGACAAGGCCCGCCGCGAGCGGACCGCGATCGGCGTCATCATGATCGACGTCGACCACTTCAAGAGGATCAACGACACTTACGGCCACGCCGTCGGCGACCAGGTCCTGAACCGGATCGCGGGCTGCCTCAAGACCAACATGCGCCGCTACAACAAGATCGGGCGCTACGGCGGGGACGAGATGATCGTCGTCCTCCCCGACTGCCAGAAGCCCAACCTGGAAAAGATCGCCGAGCGGCTGCGCGTCTCGGTCGCGCGCCAGAGGTTCAAGACCGAACGCGGCGGGCTGCGGGCAACCATCTCTTGCGGGGCGGCCTCCTCGGAGAGCTTCCCGCACGCGACCCTCCGCCAGCTCCTCCAGGCCAGCGACAAAGCCCTCTACGAGGCCAAGGGCCGGGGCCGGAACCTGGTCGTCCTGTTCAAGCCGGCCGTAATGCGGGGCCGGAAACGGGCCAAGCCGGCCTGACGCCGTGAACAAGCCCGCCGCGCCGACGCCGCCCGCCTGGGACGAAGAAGCGGCGCTCCGCGCGACCGGAGGCGATGCCGCCTTCCTGGACGAGCTCGTCGCCGTCTACCTCAAGGATGCCGCCCGGGGAGCCTCTCGGATGCGGCGCCTGGAGCGCGCGGCCCGGTTCGAGGACCTCGCGAAGGAAGCCCATCGCTTGAAAGGCTCCTCGCTGACCCTGCGTTTGGGGGCGTTGGGCGCGGTCTGCCGGGAGATCGAGGCGGCGGCGGAGAATCGGAGCGCCGCCCGGCTCAGCCGGCGGATCGAGCGGTTCGGGCGGGAACTCGACCGCTTCCGGCGGTTTTGGAAAGAGCGGAAAACGACCTAGCGGAGCGCAGCGAAGCGCCACACTAGAAGGCCGCGACCGCCTTGCGCAGGTCTCTTAGAAATGCCGCGCTCGTCTCCGGCGAAACGCCGCGTGCCCGGATCATCCCGAAAAAAAAGCGGCCTTCCCGAGCGACACGCTGTTCGTCGCCCGCGCGTCCCTGAAGGCGGACGGCGCCGTTTTCGAGGTCGCTCGTCGTCCAGCCGTTCCGGGTCTGGAATTCCAGATAGCGGGCCATCATCGTCTCGGCCTCTTCGCCGCCGGAGGCTTCGACCAAGAATCCGTCGAACGCGGCCTCGCCGACCTCATAGGAGGCCAGGTAGCCGTTGCGGAGGAAGCCGAAACCCAGGACGTTGCGGAGGAGAAATTTTTCGGAGTGGGCGACGAGCCCTTCGCGCGGAAAGGCTTGAAGGAGGGAGGGAAAGCCGACCGGCTCGTCGGGAGACAGGGCGATGACGGCGCGGGCGAAACCCAGCAGCGTATCCGTGCCGTCCCCTCCGCAATCGAAGCAGAGGAGCTTCACGTAATAGCGGCCGTGGAGGAAGTTCAGGACCCCCTCCTCGGCATAGCCCTGGGTGCCGACCTCCAGGAAGCGGCTGTCGGCATACCGCTCGGCGCCGTAGATGCCGAAAGCGTTGAGCGGGATCCCCATATCATAGACCTCGACCGTCAGCGCGGCCGGGGAATCGTCGGCGGCGTAGTCGCCGACGGCGAGCGCCTTGAAGTCGTAGCTCAGATAGGCCTCGGCGGCGCCGTTGATGTACTCGAACAGGTTTTCGGGACGATAGGCGCGCGGGGCTTCGGCGGCATGCCATCCGGGAAGCGCCGGAAGAAGACGGGTCGGGTCCTCGCCCTTCCCGTCGGGCCGGAGGACGGGCGGGAAGGCGGCGAACGAGAGGACGACGAGGGAGGTCCAAGCGAGGCGGCTGACCGTTTTCATGACCGGCTCCTCGGGCGGCGGGCCCTGTTTTCAATGTACCTTATCCCCTCCGCTATGTCCACCGGACCGGCGAACGCCTCCCCGGTTTGACAACCCGCGGAGACAAGAGTACCTTCGAAAGGGAATGGCCAAGCCGAAGGTGATCGTGGTCCGCGTCCGCGGCATCCTAGAGCGCTCGGGCGACATCGATCCGGCCCGCCTTCGCCGCGCCTACGAGCGGGGCATCCGGGCTCTGACCGGGGCCGCGTCCCTGGACGAGGGACTGGGCCGGCTCTTCCGGCCCTCCGACCGGGTCGGCCTGAAGATCAACACGATCGGGGGACGCAAGATCTCGACCCGCCCCGAAGTCGCCCTCGGGCTGGCCGCCGCGTTCAAGGGGACCGGCGTCCCCGACAAGAGCATCCTGATCTGGGACCGGACGAACCGCGAGCTCCGGGACGCAGGCTATGCGCTCAGCCTCGGATCGTCCGGCGTCAAGATCTACGGCACGGACACCGACGGCGCCGGCTACGAGGACGAGCTCTACGCGAAAGGGAACATCGGCAGCCTGTTCGCCTCGATCCAGAGCCGCTTCGCGACGGCGTCGGTCAGCCTGGCCCTTCTCAAGGACCACGGCCTGGCCGGCGTCACGGCCGGGATGAAGAACTACTTCGGGGCCATCCATAATCCCAACAAGTATCACGACGACCACTGCGACCCGTTCGTGGCCGAGGTCTTCGCCGCGCCGCCGGTCGCGACTAAGCACAGGCTGACCGTCCTCGACGCGCTGCTCGTCCAGTACCACCGGGGCCCCGCTTACCACGCCCAGTGGGCGGACCGGGCGGAGACGCTCGTCTTCGGGACCGACCCGGTCGCGACCGACGCCGTCGGCTGGAGGATGATCGAAGCCCTCCGCGCCGCTCACGGCCTGCCGACGCTGGCCGAGGAAGGGCGCGAGCCCCGCTATCTCGCGACCGCCGAACGGATGGGACTGGGACGGGGGGGTTCGGATGCGGTCGAGGTCGTCGAAGAGGAAGCCTGAAGCGGGAGACGGCGCCATGAACAGACGACGATTCCTGCGGACCGCGGCGGGCGCCGGCGTCGTCCTCGGCGCCGGACCCTGTCCGTTCCTGGAGGAGCTCTACGCGTTCGGCCCGAGCGCGAACCTGTCCGACGTCGAGGCGCGCTACTACCGCAAGCTCCCCGACCGCGAGGTCGAATGCGTCCTCTGCCCGCGGAACTGCCGGCTCGGCGACAAGGAACGGGGCTACTGCGGCGTCCGCGAAAACCGGGACGGCCGCTACGTGACGCTCGTCTACGGCAAGGCCTGCGCGGCCAACGTCGATCCGATCGAGAAGAAGCCCTTCTTTCATTTCCGGCCGGGGACGACGTCCTTCTCGATCGCCTCGGCCGGCTGCAACGTCAACTGCAGGTTCTGCCAGAATTGGGAGATCTCCCAGGTCCGGCCCGAGCAGGTCCGCCACAGCGACCTCCTCCCCGAGGCCGTCGTCGCGGCCGCCCTCCGGACGGGTTGCGCTTCGATCGCCTACACCTACTCGGAACCCGTCGTCTTCTACGAATACATGTACGATACGGCCGTCGCGGCCCGGCGCCGCGGCCTCAAGAGCGCCGTCGTCACCGGCGGCCACATCAACCGCGAGCCGCTCGAGGCCTTGCTCGAGGTCGTGGACGCCGTCAAGGTCGACCTCAAGGCCTTTCGGGACGGCTTCTACCGGGAGTACGTCCGGGGAGAGCTCAAGCCGGTGCTGGAGGCGATCCGAACGATCGCGGCGGGCAAGGTCTGGCTCGAGATCGTCTATCTCGTCATCCCCACCCTCAACGACGACCCGGCCGAGATCCGCGACATGGCCCGCTGGGTCCGCGAGGCGGCCGGGCCCGACGTCCCCGTCCACTTTTCGCGCTTCCAGCCCATGTACATGATGAAGAACCTCCCGCCGACCCCGGTCTCGACGCTGGAGAAGGCCCGCGCCGTCGCCCTCGAAGAGGGCTTGCGCTTTGTCTACATCGGCAATGTCCCCGGCCATGCGGCCGAAAATACGGTCTGCCCCGGCTGCGGACGAACGCTCATCGAGCGCTATGTCTTCGACATCCGCCGCCTGGACCTCAAAGACGGCCGCTGCCCTTATTGCCGAACGGCCATCCCCGGGGTCTGGACCTGATGGCGTCCCTCCCGGCCGTCCTTCTCGGCGCTCTGGCCATGACCGGCCAGATCCTTCTTCTCCGCGAGTTCGCCGCTCAGTTCTACGGGAACGAGATGACCTACGGCCTCGTCCTCGCCTCCTGGCTGCTCTGGGGCGGCCTCGGGAGCCTCGCCGGCGACCGGCGGCGGATCCGGGCCGAACGCATTCCGTACGCCTATCTGGGGCTGGTCCTGATCGTCCCGGCCGGGCTGGTCGCCCTCCGCTCCTCCCGCTTCGTCCTCGGCACCCTTCCCGGGGAGCTCGTCGGCCTCGGCCCCGCCCTCGTCTTCGCCCTGGCGATCGCCCTGACGACGAGCCTTCCGCTCGGTCTCCTCTTCGTCGCCAACGCGCGGCGACTGGAGGGGGACGTCGGCCGGACCTATCTTCTCGAATCCTTGGGCGCGGCCGCGGCGGGGATCGTCCTGAACTTCATCCTCGTGCCGCGCGTCTCGAATATGGCGGCGGCCGTCATCCTGGGAATCCTGATCGCCGTCCTGACCGCGCTCTCCTTCCGGTCGCGGCGGTCCGCCGCGCTCGCCTTGGCTGCCTGCGCCGGCCTGGCCGTCTTCGCCGCCCTCGACGGCCCGAGCCGGCGGCTTGAATGGAAGCCGTTCGATCTCGTCGCCACGCGCGACACGCCCTACGGCAAGCTCCAGGCCGTGCGCACGGCCGAACAGGTGACGTTTTATTCCGACAAGAGGAAGCTCTTCACGTCGCACGACCCGGCCTCGTCGGAAGAGGCGGTCCATTTCGCGCTTCTTCAGAGGCCGGCCCGGGGAACCGCTCTGCTCATCGGCGGCGGGGCGGGCGGGAACCTCGCCCAGGCGCTCAAATATCCGGAGCTGCGGATCGAATATATCGAGCTCGACCCGGAGGTCATCCGGCTCGCCCTGCGCCATCTGCCGGCGGAAGACAGGGCGCCTCTCGGCGACCCCAGGGTCCGGGTCGTTCACGAAGACGGACGAGCCCGGCTGCGCCGGTCGGAGGGCGGTTACGCGTTCATCGTCCTGGACCTTCCCGAGCCGGCGACCGCGCAGGTCAACCGGTTCTACACCCGAGAGTTCTTCGCGCTGGCGAGGGCCAAGCTCGCCCCGGGCGGCGTCCTCGGCTTCCGCCTGTCCTCGGCCGAAAACTACATAGGCCCCGATCTCGCGGAATTCCTGGCGACGATCCGGGAGACGCTCGGCGCCGTCTTCCCCGAAGTTGCGGTCGTCCCCGGCGCCGCGAACATCTTTCTAGCCTCGACCCGCCCTCTGACCCGCGACCCGGACGAGCTCGAGCGCAGGATTCGGACCGCCGGGCTCGAGAACGTCGCCGTCCGGCCCGGCCTCCTCTCCAACCGTCTCTCGGAGGCGCGGCGGGCCCATCTCGACCGGGCGCTCGAGGGGGGAGCCCCCAGCCTAAACACCGACCTGCGGCCCCGCTCCTATTTCTTCAGCGCCGTCCTCTGGGCCCGCCAGTTCCGCTCGGTCGAAGCCGGGCTGCTCAAGGCGCTGGCGGGCGTCCCCCGTTTCTGGCTGCTCGATGCTCCGCTCCTCCTGTTCGTGGCCGGACTGGCCGCAATCCGGCTCCGGAGGCGCGGCGGCGGCCGCGTCCTGATTCCGGTCGCCGTCATGGGCTTGACGTCGATCGTCTTCGAAATCGCGGTCATTCTGGCCTACCAGGTCTACTACGGGTCCGTCTACGGCCGGATCGCCCTGCTCATGGCGGCCTTCATGGCCGGCCTGGCCCTCGGGGCGGCCGCGGGACGCGCGAGGCCGGCGACCGCCGCGCGCGCCGACCTGGCGGCGGCCCAGGGCGGCTTTATCCTTCTCCTGACCGCGTTCCTCCGGCTGCTCAAAACGACGCCGCCCCAAGCGGGGCTGGCGGCGCTCCTTATAGGGTTCGGGTTCTTGAGCGGCCTTCTCTTCATCGCGGCAAGCCGGCTTTATGCCGCGAGCGGCGAACGGCTGGGGGCGGGCTATGGTTGGGACCTGATCGGGTCCTTCCTGGGCGCGCTGGCCGCGTCTTCGGTCCTGATCCCCCTCGTCGGGCTGGACCGGGTCGTCATCTATCTGATCTTGGCGAATTCGGCCTGCCTGCTTTTTCTTCTGGAGCGGCCGCCGCGAAAACCGTCTGCTTGAAGGTGAAAACGACGACGACGGCCGTGCCGGCGGCCAGGAGCAGGAACAATAGGGCCAGCTGGAAGCGCGTCAGGCTCCAGAGTTTCAAGGTCAAGTAGAGCGCCGCGCCGGCCAGCGAGAGGACGAGGGCGGGCAGCACGATCAGGGCCGATGCGAAAAGCCCCAGGGCCCTGAGGAACGCGATGCCCGACCAGACCGCCTCCGCCGCCTCTCCCCATTCGCGCCCCTTGCGTCGGGCGAGAAGAGGCGAGAGGAGCGTTCCCAGGATGAAGCCCCCGGTGAGCGTCAGAAAATAGAAAACTCCCGGAAAAGCCCGGAAGGCGGCCGAGCCGAAATCGATCCGGCAGAAAACGAGGGCATAGGCCAGAAAGGGATAGGCCGCGACGAAGAGCAGCTCCCGCAACGGACGTCCGGCGGCGGCGTGGGCGACCTGGAGGGCGACCGAGGCGACGATGTAGAACACGAAGCCGATCACGACGGGGATCGATACCAGGAGGCTGGACAGGGACGGGCGCGCGACGATCAAGGATACGATCGTCGCCGCGAAGCAGAAGACAATAAAGAGCGTCCGCAACCCCGCGCCTTTCTTCCGATCCATCCCGGTGCCTCTCCGTCAGAGCGAGCTCACGGCCTCATCCCGCCAGATCATCATCCTCGATGACGCAAAAAAACACAAGCCTCGCCACCGACGATTTGACGGGTCCGGACGGGCTGGGCTATAGTTCGGACATGGCCGAGGCCGGCTCACCGGACCCGGACCGACAGCCGAAGCGAGGAGGCAGCGGAAACATGAGACGCAAGGACTTCCTGGCCATGAACGCGGCGCTCCTGGGCGGGCTGGCCCTGCCCTTAAAAGGCCGTCCGGCGGCTTCGCTCCGGGAGATCGAGGCGGCGGCCGGCTCGGGCGACGAGGACGCCCTGTGGGCCGTCCTCCGCGGCCAGTTCCTTCTCGACCCGGACTGGACGTACCTCAACTTCGGCGGGCTCGGCGCCTGTCCCCTGCCCGTCCTCAACAGCCTGGCCGAATGGAGCCGGGTCGAGGAGCGGGCACCCAGCGCCGGACACGACGCGAAGCGCTGGAACGAGGTCAAGGCCAAGCTCGCCACGCTCCTGGGCCGATCCTGCCGGATGGAGGACCTGGCCCTGATCGGGGGCGCGACAGAGGGCGTCAACATGATCCTCAACGGGCTGCCGCTCAAGAAGGGGGACGAGGTCATCACCTCGACCCATGAGCACGTCGCCGTCCACACGGCCCTGCTCAACCGGATGCACAAGGACGGGATCGTCATCCGCCTCTTCGAGCCGGATATCTTCAGCGGCCGGGGCAATGTCGACCGCATCGCCCGGCTCGTCAACGGCCGCACCCGGCTCATTTTCATCAGCCACGTCACCTGCACGACCGGCCAGCGCTTCCCCGAGAGGGAGATCTCCGAACTGGCCCGGTCGCGCGGCATCTGGTTCGCTCTCGACGGCGCCCAGGCCCCCGTCAACGTCCTCTTCGACATCGTCGATTGCGGCGTCGATTTCTATACCTGCAGCGCGCACAAATGGATGATGGGGCCTAAGCGGACCGGCTTTCTTTACGTCCGTCAGGGGATGCTTGAGGCGCTCCGCC
Organism: Candidatus Aminicenantota bacterium; assembly: GCA_016933355.1. Classification (GTDB taxonomy): domain Bacteria; phylum Acidobacteriota; class Aminicenantia; order Aminicenantales; family JAFGBC01; genus JAFGBC01. The sequence goes on along the minus strand of JAFGBC010000148.1, from coordinate 3,821 downwards.
CCCACGCGACGGGCGGCGGGAGCGCGGAACGCTATGACATCGAGACGAACGAGATCGTATTCTATCCGACGGCCCAGCGATACGAATATGGGACCCAGAACGACGCTCTATTCTACGCCTTGGGCACGGCCGTCGATTTCGTGAACGCCGTCGGCGTCGAGCGGATCTGGAATCGCGGCCGGGCCATGGCCGAGCGCTTTTACCGGGGATTAAGACAAATCCCGGACGTCGATAGCGTGTCGCCCCGAGAGGAGGCCTGGCGGTCCTGCATGATCGGATTCCGGATGAAGACGCACGATTTCGGCGCCGTCAACGCCCACTTGGCCAAGGACAAGATCCGGGTCCGGCCGGTGAGCGAGGGGAAGCTGAACGCCATCCGCGTTTCCTTCTTCCTCAACAACCGGATGGAGGACGTGGATAAGATCCTCGATTCGCTCAAGAAACTGGCCGGCTGATCAATCCGCCTTTGGATCGATTTTCTTCCGCCAGGTCCAGTCGTCGTCCTTTTCCGCGACCAGTTGGTTGATCGCATAGGTGGTGCGGCCCCCGTCGTCTCTTCCGTTTGACCCGAAGCTGTAGATGATCAGCTCGCTGTCGTCAGCCCGGTAGGTCAGCGGCTTCCCCGTGAAGGGATCGAGAGGAACTTCATCCAGGATTTCCGGGACCAGGGCTTCCAAGCTCCCGGGATATCGACCGTTCTCATCTTTATAGATTTCGCAGGCCAAACCGGCTTTCGTCGTCAGCATCAGGGCCTCAAAGGCCGCTTCCTTCAGATGAGTGGCCTCGAAATTCGCTAGGAGCGCCCCGATCGTCTTGAAATACCAGGGGAGCGGCTCCTTTTTTCGGGCCGGTTCCCGTTCCACCTCTTTCACTCCATAAAAAGGAATCTCGGCTTGTTGTTCAACCTCGAAAAATCGATTTTGAGTCCAAACGATTTCGCTCTTCAGGACGGGCCTGACCAGCCAATAGAAGAGCCTTTTACCTTTGATAGACGCAGACTCAAGCGCACGCCGCGCGGCCTTGTCGCCCCGGACGAGCCCAAGTCCGACCTCCAGGCTGAAGATCCGCTCGGACCGCGCATATCTCGAGAATTCTTTCCGCCAGGCATCGACATCCAGCTCCTCGATCCAGGCGGACATGGTTTCCGCGTCGAGATCATGATCGACGGAGATTCGCCTGAGACAGATCAGGAGCGATTTCATGTCTGCTAAGGCCACCAGGCTTCTGACGAGAAAAGGCTCGTCCATAAGCCTCCTGACAAAATTCATGCCGAAGCGGAGCTGTCCGAGCGCTTCCTGGACCTGTCCGGATTCGGCTTTGAAGACGGCATCGATCCCCAGAAGACGCACGGCCTGGATCAGGATGATGGCGTTCGGTTGTCCGATGTGATAATAAGGCTTCGTCCAGTCCCCGTAACGAAAGCACGGTTTCCGGGACGCCTCGGAGATAAAATCGAATACTCTCCGGTTTCTCTCGATCTCCGGGATCAAGGCCGCGCGGAACGTCTCGTCGATGGACTCCGCCCCAAAAATCAATTCCATCATACGGCTCTGCGCATATTTTTCCGTGGAGCTCCGGACGAACAAGGGCTCGGCGGCTTTCCAGAGAGGCGCGCCATTGTCGGCATCGTCACAAGCCGGAGCGATTTCCTGATGGGCCAGGGGCAGGCCGTCGGCTTTGGCCCGTTCAAGGAAGCCCCGCAGCTTCCTTCCCGTGGCGTAATTCAGGACAGCCCGCGCCGAAAGTCCCAGGATCAGGATGACCAGAAGAACGATCGCGGCCTTAATCGCGATATTTCTGATAGTCATGGCTGTTGAACTCCTCTCTCAGGAACGTTGCCAGATCCCCGCGAAGACGGATGACGTCTTCATTTGGGACGAACTCCGTCAGCCGCCCGACGAGCCTATTCGCCTCTATGTCATCTCCGGTCAGCGTCTGCCAATCCATCGCACCATCAGCGGGACGAGCCTGCGTCAAGCCGTCGACGTTCAGGACAGCCTCGATGTGATGATGTTCGGACCTGGAAAGCGCCGCGTCGGCGAGAACGATTACGGCCGCCAGAACGGGGCAGACAACAAAACACAGCTTGAGCCGTCTGCCCCATCTCAGACTGGCGGCGTCCTCCGACAGGGCCGCCCCCAGGACGCTCGCCCTCAGGCCATGCGGAGTCTCCTTCGGGCGACAAGACGCGAGGAGCCTCTCGACATCCCTGTCGCTTTCAATTTTCATGATACGCCTCTAAAATCGCCCGAAGCTTCGCGATCCCCAGCCGGTAGCGGCTGGCCGCGGTGTTGATCGAAACGCCGCAGATGCGGGCCGTCTCTTGGAACGTAAAACCCTGGAATATTTTCAGAATAACGGCCTCCCTCTGCTGATCGGGAAGCGTCCTCAGAGCCCGAGAGACCGCCGCGCCCGTCCGGAGATCGGGAGCCTCAACAACGACGGCTAGCTCCGGATCATCGGCCCGGCGCCGTTCCTCCCCTTCCCGCTCCCGGATGCGCTTGCGGAGATGCCGGTTGGTCTCGTTCCTCAAGATCGTAAAGACGAACGCCTTCGGATTGCGCACCAGCGGCCAGCGCAGATAGACGCGGGCCAGCCGGCAGAACGTTTCCTGGAGAACATCTTCGGCGTCCTGAATCGAACCGAGCCGGAGGGCCAAATAGTGATACATCGTTTCTCCGTAGCGGTCGTAGAGCTCGTCGAGCGTCATCCGTTTTCGATCTTCGTCCGCCTGATTATCAAGACCCGCCCTCCGCCCGCTTTTGTCACCTTTTTGATTTTAGGCCGAAATGGGCTCACAGACAATTGCCAAGGGGGACCCCAGGGCCCGCGCTTTGAAGAGTCAAGGCACTCCGTATCGCGACGGTTCTCCGGAAACGATATCGCCCTCCCCGGGGTCCCGAGATCGAACGGGCATGATTTTTTTCGGCGATTTCAGGTAGAATCATATCCCAGGATGGAACCCGGTCGAGGAGAACTCCATGACGAGGAAAAGACCCAAAACCGCCGTCATTCTGGCGCTGGTTACGGCCGGCGCCTTTTCCGTCGGTCCGACCGCCGGAGGCCGAAAACCGTTCCTGCCGGATAACGCGCCCGACCTGGGTCCATACGGCACCGGAAGCTGGGACGCGGCGGCGCTGGGGAATCACCGGGCCGTTCTGCGCGTGAAGAAAGCGGCCGATGCCGTTTACGCCCGGATCCCCTGGCGACGGCGCGACGCGAACCCTCAAGAGAAGGCCGTCTTCGTCTATGACGCGGCGACGGGAAAGCGCATCCTCAACGTCTATCGCGCTGAAGTCAACCGAGAGTTCGGAGACGTCGTCTTTCAACCGCGGACCGTTCCGGGCGATTACTATGCCTATTACATGCCGCATAAATCCGAGGGCCGCAATTACCCGAAAGTGACCTATCTTGAGCCGGCGGCGACCGCGGACGCCGGTTGGCTGGCCGCGCACAAGCTCGCCCCCGAGCTGTGGACCGAAGCGCGGGCCAGGCTGCTCCCCGCGGCCCGGCTGCTCCAATTCCAGTCGATCGACGCCTTCCATTCGTTCTATCCGATGGAGATCATCGCGACGCGGGCCGAGGTCGAGAGCCTCCTGGGAAAGCACGCCGCGGCCGATTATCTGGTCTTCCCCGAGACTCGGGAATTCCCGGTCCGGATGACCCGGGACCTCCCCTATCGATGGATCGAGCGCGGCGTCCGGGACGTCTTTCGCGGAAACGCGGACCGCGGCGAGTATTTCACGCTCCAGGCGGGCGTCTGGGCGGCCCGCCGCGCGATCGAGGATATCGAAGTCCGTTTCTCGGGGCTGCGGCACAAG
>JAFGBC010000147.1 GCA_016933355.1 Candidatus Aminicenantota bacterium | reverse complement strand
CGGATCTCCGCGGCCGAAGCGGCGGAGGCGACGAGAATCGCCAGGAACAGTACCAGCAAAGAGCGTCGCGTCATGGGCGGCCTTTCCACGCGCCCGATATCGGCGAACGGACCGCGCGGACAAACCGCCCTATTTTAATCCGATCCCGTCCGTTTTTCAAACCCGGCGTCGAAATTGACCGGGCGGTTCGCTCTGTGTCATAATACGGCCTCCTTTATAATTCATTTTCATCAAGGATTCATGACCATGAAGAAGATCGCCATCGGCATCCGCCGCGAAGACATCAACCCCTGGGAGAAGCGGGTTCCCCTCATCCCCAGCCATATCCGAGAGCTGCAGCGGAACCACCCCCTCGAATTCCGGCTCCAGCCCTCCACCCAACGCATCCTGCGCGACGCGGACTACGCCGCCGAGGGCGCCCGGATCGACGAGGACCTGTCGTCCTGCTCGATCCTGTTCGCCATCAAGGAGATCCCGCTCCCGGTTTTCGCGAAGGATAAAGTCTATGTCTTCTTCTCGCATACGGCCAAGGGCCAGCCCCACAATATGCCTATGCTCAAGCGCATGACCGAGCTCGGCTGCACGCTGATCGACTACGAGAAGATGGTCGACGATCAGGGCCGGAGGGTGTTGTTCTTCGGCCGGCAGGCCGGGTTCGCGGGGATGATGGATACGCTCTGGTCCTACGGTCAGGCATTGAAAGCGGACGGGCTGGGGACGGCCTTCGCAGCGATCCGCCAGACGATCCGCTACCTGAACCTGACCGAAGCCCGCGAAGCCGTCCAGCGGCTCGGCCGCGAGATCCGGGACAACGGCCTGGACCCGCGGCTCGTCCCCTTCGTCTGCGGGTTCGCCGGCTACGGGCACGTCTCCCTTGGCGCCCAGGAGATCTTCGACCTGCTTCCGGTCGAGGAGGTCGCCCCCCGGGACCTGGAGGCCTTCGTCAAGTCGGGAAACGCGTCGGCCCACCGCGCCTATAAGGTCGTCTTCAAGGAAGAGGACATGGTCCTTCCGCGCGAAGCGGGGGCGGCGTTCGACCTCCAAGACTACTACAGCCATCCCGAGAAATACGAAGCCGACTTCGAGCGCTACCTGCCCCATCTCAACATCCTGGTCAACGGCATCTACTGGACGCCGCGCTACCCGCGTTTCGTGACGCAGGACGCCCTGCGCCGCCTCTATGCGCCGGACGTCGCCCCGAAGCTCCGCGTCATCGGCGATGTTAGCTGCGACGTCGACGGGTCGCTGGCCAGCACGGTCAAAGCCACCGATCCCGATCATCCCGTCTACGTCTATGACCCCTACCAGGGGCGCGCCCTGGACGGTTTCGAGGGCCGGGGACCGGTCGTTATGGCGGTCTACAACCTTCCGGCCGAGATCCCGCTCGAGTCCTCGGTCTTCTTCAGTCAAGCGCTCAAGCCCCATGTGCCGGCGATCGCGACGGCGAATTACGACGGAACGTTCGCCGACTGCCGCCTGCCCGACGTCGTCAAGCGGGCGGTCATCCTGTTTCGGGGACGCCTAACGCCGGATTACGCCTATCTCCAGGAACGGATCGACTCGTGACGACCGGGTCTTGAGACCAAAAGGAGCGCGTCCATGAAAAGAGTCCTCGTCCTCGGCGCCGGTTATGTTTCGGGTCCGCTTGTCCACTACCTGTCGGAAAGCGCCGGTTATGCGCTGGTCGTCGCCGACGTTGACGCGGAAAAGGCGCGGATGGCGGCCGAAGCCCACTCCCGCGTCGAAGGGCGACGGCTCGACCTCCAGGACGAGGCGGCGCTCGGGCGTGCCATCGACGACGCCGACATCGTCGTCAGCCTCGTGCCTTACGCCTTCCATCCGACGGTCGCCCGCCTGTGCATCGCGCGCCGGAAGAGCGTCGTGACGGCGTCCTATGCCTCCGACGCCATGAAGGAGCTCGACGGAGCGGCCCGGGCCGCCGGCGTCACCCTCCTCAACGAGATGGGCCTCGACCCCGGGATCGACCACATGGAAGCCGTCCGGATCATCCACGGTATCCAGGCCGCGGGCGGCCGGGTCGAGGGTTTTACCTCCTGGTGCGGCGGACTGCCGGCCCCCGAGGCCAACACCAATCCCTTCGGCTACAAGTTCTCCTGGAGCCCGATCGGCGTCCTGCTGGCCGGGACCAACGAAGCCCGCTACAGGAAAGACGGCCTCGACGTCCTGGTTCCGGCGCGGGAGCTGTTCGCCCGGCCGGCGGCGGTCCCCGTCGAGGATCTGACCGTCTTCGAAGGCTACCCCAACCGGAATTCTCTTCCCTATATCGACCTGTACCGGATCCCGGAGACCCGGACCATGCTCCGGGGGACGCTGCGCTACCCGGGCTGGTGTTCGACGCTCAAGGCCATGGGCGACGTTGGGCTCCTCGACCGGAGGGAGCGGAGCCTGGCCGGAAGGACCTACCTGAGCTTCCTGGCCGAGCTCGCCGGCCGGCCCGGGGCCGAAGACGTCCGCGGCGCCGTGGCCGAACGGCTCGGCCTCGATCCGGCCGATCCTGTCCTGGAGCGATTCGCGTGGCTGGGGCTTTTCGACGACACCCCGCTGCCGAAGCCGCAGGCCGCGCCGCTCGATATCCTGGCCGACCTGATGGTCGACCGCCTTAAATACGCCGAAGGGGAGCGCGATATGATCATCCTCCAGCATACGTTCGAGGCCGTCTTTCCCGACGGCCGGCGCGAAACGATCACCTCGTCGCTCGTCGACTACGGGGTTCCGGGCGGCTATTCCTCGATGGCTCGCACGGTCGGCTACCCGGCCGCGATCGGCGTCCGCCTCCTCTGCGAAGGCCGCATCGTCGCCAAGGGCGCCCTTATCCCCACCCTGCCCGAGATCTATGAGCCCGTCCTCAGAGAGCTGAACGGACTGGGCATCGTCTTCGACGAGAGGCGCGTCGGTGCCTAGGCCGCCGGGTGCGGTATATCGTTAAGTAGCAGATATTAATTTAATTATACGCTTTTCCCGGCCTTTCCCTGATTGACAATCTCCGGCCGATAATGCTATAAAAGATGGTGTTCCGCCATGCAGACGATCATGCTCAAGGACAAGGATAAACACGTCCTCAACCTGATCGTCGAGGACTATCTTAGAGTCGGCAAGCCCGTCAGCTCGGGCCTGATCTTCCAAAAGAAGAAGGTGGCCGATTCGCCCGCGACCCTGCGCAACATCATGGCCAAGCTCGAGGCGCTGGGCTTCCTCCATCAGCCGCACGCCTCGGCCGGACGGATCCCCACCGACCAGGGGCTCCGCTTCTACGTCAACCACCTCTTCGAGACTATCCTGCACGACGGGGGACAGTCCAGCCCGTTCGGGGACGAGCTCAGCGGCGCCAAGGACGACCTCGACCAGCTCCTAGGCCGGGCGTCCAAGATCCTGGCCGAGCGTTCGGACAACCTCGGGTTCGTCATCTCGCCGCGGATCTCTCGCATCCCCTTCCGCTACCTCCGCTTCGTCAAAGTCGGGGAGGACCGTGTCCTCGTCATCCTAGTCACGACCTTCAACATGGCCCTGACCGAAATCGTCAAGACCGACGTCTATTTCAGCCAGCCCGACCTCGACGGCGCCTCCGAATACATCAATCAGAACTTCCGGGGCAAGAGCCTGGCCGTCGTCCGGGAGCGTCTGTTCCGGGAGTTGCCCGGATACCGGCGCCGTTACGAGCTCATCGTTAACAAGCTCATCTCGTTCCTCCAGGGCTATTTCCAGCACGCCGAGGGAGACAAGGAGGGCCGGATCTTCCTCCAGGGAACGGCCCGCCTCCTCGACAAGCCCGAGCTCTTCGATATGGAGCGCCTGAAGACGCTCTTCCAAAATTTCGAGGAGCGGGCCAAGCTGGCGAACCTGCTGTCCGAATTCATCTCCCTGGACCGGGTCAAGGTCCTGATCGGGTCGGAATCGAACCTGCCCGACATCGAGGACTGTTCGCTCATCCTGTCCCATTACGGGACCAGAAACCAGGTCTTGGGCTCCCTGGGCATCCTGGGGCCGAAGCGGATTCCCTACGAGCGGATCATCCCGCTCGTCGATTCCATCGCCAAGCAGCTGAGCCAGACGATCAGCCATGACACCTAAGGGGGGGGCATGACCAAGAAGAAGAAAACCAAGGCGAGCGCGCCGGACGAAAAGACTCCGGCCGCTGCGG
>JAFGBC010000146.1 GCA_016933355.1 Candidatus Aminicenantota bacterium | reverse complement strand
GGCCTTGAGGTACTCGACGACCTTGGGGTTGGAGCGCTCGTTGAGCCAGTAATAGTCGTCGACCCGGGTTTGGCCGTGGAGGGTCAGTTCCTTGCGGATCTTCTCGGCCAGCGGCGGCCGGGGGGCGTCTTGGGCGACAACCGGGACGGCCAGGGCCGCGGCGAAGAGGGCGGCCAGGACGGCGGCGTTGAGCCTGAAACGGCGTACGTTCATCATCGGGATCTCCTTAGGTGCGTTTTTCAATCATCACCGGAAAGGTGATGGTACCCCTTGAGCTAGGCCAAGTCAAATCCTCGACAAGCCGGCCCGCAGGCCGGGCTTGTTCGGAATGAACCCTGAATTGCGCTGCTTTCTCCACCCCGAGGCTTCGCCGGCACTCATGAACCATTTTTTTCGCGAGTATGAAATGGCGCGACTCCGATCCTCGGCCCCGCTTTTGTTAAGCGGGGGAGCGTCGGCAAACGCGTCAATACCAGGACGGGAAACCCGGTGGCCGCCGTTTCCGTATCATTAAAAGACATGGACGAAAGGACCGGCCCAAGGAGGAGGGAATGATCCCTGGCTTTCGACTCGGCTCCGGCAAGCGCTCGGCGACGCTGACATTGCTCGTTCTGCTTGCCTGGGGATCCTTTTTCTTGCGGGCGGAGGGGCGGGCGTTCGGCGATCCGCAGACGGCGGACCCAGCCGTCATGTCGGCGGAGCGTTGGGCGCGAGACCTCGACGTCCTGGCCGCGGAGCTTCCCCGGAGACACCTGAACCTCTTTTTCAAAACGCCCGAGGCCGAATTCAGGAAGGGCGTCGACGTCCTCAAGGCGGCTCTGCCGAACCTTCATCCCGACGAAATCATGACCGGCCTGCTCCGGCTGGTCGCATCGATCAGCGACGCCCATACAACCGTCGGTTATCGGCCGCGGCAGGGCCTCCCCCTCATGCTCTACTGGTTCAAGGACGGCATCTACGTCCTGAACACGACCGGAGAATACGAAGATATCCTTCAGGGCCGGATCACGGCCCTCGGCGGCCGGCCGATCGAGGACGTCGCCGCCGCACTGGCGTCGGTCATCCCTCATGAAAACCAGGCCCAGCTGAAAAACCAAGCCCCGAATTTTCTAGTCGACACAGCCATCCTTCACGGCTTGGGACTCATCCCGTCCCCGGAATCCGTCTCCCTGACGGTCCGGACCGACGCGGGACAGACAGCGACCGTCGAAATGCGTCCCGTCCCCTTCACGACGAAACCCGCCTGGCTCGTGGACACCTCGAACGAGAGCGGCGCGCCGCTTTATCTCAGGAAGCGCGGCGTCTTCTACTGGCACGAGGTCCTGCCCGACGCGAACGCCGTGTATTTCAAGTACAACTCGTGCCAGGAGATCCCGGGCGCGCCGTTCGCCGCCTTCGTCAAGGACCTTTTCGCGGCCGCGGACGCCGGCAACGCGGAGAGAATCGTCATCGACCTCCGCCACAACGGGGGCGGCAATTCCGCGATCTTCGCCCCCTTTCTCGACGAGCTGAAGAACAGGCCCGCCTGGCTGCGAAAAGACGGCCTCTCCGTCCTGATCGGCCGCAGGACTTTCTCATCGGCCATCCTGAACGCGCTCGACCTGAGGAAGACCGCGCCCGTCGTCTTCGTGGGGGAGCCGACCGGGGGAAAGCCCAATCACTACGGCGAGGTCAAATGGTTTAGGCTGCCGGAGTCGGGCCTGGCCGTGACCTACTCCACGAAATATTTCCAGGTTGTCGAGGGCGACCCCGACGCGATCGTTCCCGACCTTCTTATCGAGCCGTCCTTCGCCGACTATCGGTCGAAGCGCGATCCCGTCTTGGAGGCCGCCCTGGGCCGAACGCCCTAGCGGGAGGCCGGCGATCCCGCGGGCCGGCGGGAAAGGCCCTCGGACAGCGAAAGACCGCGGCGGATCATTTTTTGCAGATGACGGTGTTGGCGGCCGAGGTGAAGAGCCAGGGCAACAACGGCTTGATGGACCAGGGGATATAGCCGCAGCCGCCCTCACCGGCCTTCCATTCGGCGCGGCCGGCGCCCTCTCTGATCTCCGCCTTAGAATTCCTGACGAACAGACCGCACGACGTATCGATGTTCCCCGTCTTCCCCAGCTTCAGGACGAGGGCATCGTCGGCTCCGGCCCCGAAGGAATCCGTGACGCCGGCGACGAGGAATCCGCCGTCCGGAGTCTCCAGGATGGAATGGCCTCTTTCCTCTCCGTCTCCCCCGAAGGTGCCGCCGCACTTTCTTTTTCCCTGGGAATCCGTTTTGTAGATCAGGAGATCGTGCCGAGAAAATGACGCTTTCGCCAGCACGGGATCCCATTGTTCATAGACATGAAGCCCGGTCGCGATATACCCGCCGTCCCAGGTTTGTTGGATGGAGTGGCCGCCGCTCCAGCGGCGCTCATCGGGGTAGCCCGGCTCGGTGACGTAAGTCTGCCAGTCGGGATCGCCGTTCGCGTCGAGCTTGACCGCCGACAGATTGCCCATTCCCGAAAGGCTTCGCGCGTAAACCCGGCCGGTCAGGACGAATCGGTCGTCGCGGGTCGTCTGGACACAGGCGCCGTAGCTTTGATCGCAGCCGAGTTCCGCATGCATCCGTTTCTGCCAGAGGATCGCTCCCGAGACGTTCAAGCGGACCACCCAGATCTGGGGAACCCACCCCCCCCAGCGGTCCATATATCCGCTCGTCCCGACCATAATGAATCCGCCCTCGGGAGCGGGTTGTATCGATGTCGCGTCGTCGTCGTTCTTCCCGCCGTAGGCCCTCGTCCACTGGGCTTCCAACGAAGCGGGAAAAGCGGCCACGATAGCCAAAACGAGAACCCACGCAGTCTTTATCATGGCGATCTCACTCCCCTCGGAGAAACCCGCCGCCGGCACGGCGGGCCTTCCTTCATTTTATCCTTACTCTCGGTCCCGGAAGCGCGTTTGTCAAGCCGCGGCGCCGGACGGCGCGGCGAAAGGCGCCCTCGATTTTCCCGCCGGAAGGAGTATGATGGGAAACGAGGACCCGAATGAAGGCGACGCGGGCCGCGGCGCGCGGATTCCAAGTGTTCGTCAAGCCGGCCGGGGCCGCCTGCAACCTCGCCTGTCGCTACTGCTACTATCTCGACAAGGATGGACTTATCCCGGAGAGCGGGCCGCCGCGCATGACCGAGGACCTCCTCGCAGAGTACATCGCCCAGCACATCGCGGCTTCGCCCGACGAGATCGTCCGCTTCTCCTGGCACGGCGGCGAGCCGACGGTCCTCGGCCTGGACTATTTCCGGGGCATCGTCGATCTTCAGCGCAGCCTATGCCCTCCCGGCCGGACGATCGCCAACGGGCTGCAGACGAACGGCACCCTCCTCGACGAGGACTGGGGCCGGTTCCTGGCGGCCGAAGGATTCGCCGTCGGCCTCAGCCTCGACGGCCCGCGCGCGATCCATGATGCCTTCCGGGTCCGGCGGGACGGATCGTCCTCCTTCGACGACGCGATGCGCGGATACGGGATCCTGCTCCGGCACGGCGTTTCGACCGACGTCCTCTGCGTTGTCGGCTCCCACAACGTCGGGCGCCCGGCCGAGGT
>JAFGBC010000367.1 GCA_016933355.1 Candidatus Aminicenantota bacterium | reverse complement strand
ATTTCCCCGCCATCCATCTCCAGCCGTTCTACCGGAAGCTGTTCGGCTATCGGGCCGGCGACTTCCCGCTGACCGAGCGGGCGGCCGATCGGACGATCGCCCTGCCTTTCTTCAACCGCCTGACCGAGGCCGAGGTCGACGCCGTCTGCCGCCGCCTGATCGCGAGCCTGCGGTCCGCCGGCCGCGCCGGTTACGCGCGGACAAGGAGGGGCGGACGATGAGAATCAGGCTCCGGGTGGACGAGCGGCCGCCGCGGCCCGACCTGAAACGGCCGCTTATCAACCGAACACTCCAGGTCGCGATCGACATCGGCGTGTTCATGCTTTCGGTCCTCGCGGCCTATCTCATCCGGTTCGAGGGCGTCCCGCGCGAAATCTACGCCGCGCAGCTTTGGATTTTGATCGTCGCCCTCCCCCTTGTCCGCTCGGCCTGTTTCCGGGTTTTCCGGGTCTACGCGAAGATCTGGAAGTATCTCTCCGTTTACGACGCCGTGATCATCGCCGAGGCCGCGCTCCTCCCCACCGGCCTCTTGTTTCTGGCCAGGCTCGGGCTGCCCGAACGCATGACCCTCTTCAAGCTCCCCCTGAGCGTGATCGCCATGGAATTCCTGTTCGTCCTGGCCGGAGCGCTCGGCGCGAGGCTCGCGCGGCGGATCCTCTGGGAGTCCTCCCAGAAGCAGCCTCTCGGGCCGAGGCCGGCCGGAGGCAGCATCGTCAGGGCCCTGCTGATCGGCGCCGGCGACGCCGGGGACATCGTCGTCAAGCAGCTCCAGCGGAGGGCGGACCTCGGGGTCCGGGCCGTCGGGTTCATCGACGACGATCCGGCCAAGCACGGGCTGGTCATCCAGGGGGTCAAGGTCCTCGGAGACACGAACCAGATCCCGCAGCTGGCGAGGCGGCTCCGGGCGGGCGAGGCCGTCATCACCATCTCCAACGCCTCCTCGCGGGATATCCGCCGGATCGTCGATATCTGCGACCGGGCCCGGCTCAAGGTCAGGATCATCCCCGGCCTGTTCGAGTTCCTGAGGGGGAAGGTCAGCGTCAGCAAGATCCGGCCGGTCGTGATCGAAGACCTGCTCGGACGGCAGCCGGTCGATTTCGACAGCCACTTCTCGCGCGTCTCCGGGCCTTACCGCCGGAAGCGGATTCTCGTCACCGGCGCGGCCGGTTCGATCGGGTCCGAGCTCTGCCGCCAGCTGGCCGGTCTCGAGCCCGCCTCGCTCATCCTGGTCGACAAGGACGAGAACGGCATCTTCGAGCTCCTCGGCGAGCTCGCTGAAATCGCCCCCGGGATCCGGGTTCATCCACTGATCGCCTCGATCAGGGTCCCGGAGCGGATGACCGCCGTGTTCGAACGGCATCGTCCCGAGATCGTTTTTCATGCCGCCGCTCACAAGCACGTCCCGCTCATGGAATCGAACGCCTCCGAGGCCGTCCTGAACAACGTCCTCGGGACCAAGATCCTGAGCCGGCTGGCCCGGAGGTTCGGGGCCGAGCGGATGGTTTTCATCTCCTCGGACAAGGCCGTCAATCCGACGAGCGTGATGGGTGCGACCAAGAAGATCGGGGAGATCATCATCCAGTCCGCGGCCGCCCGGAGCGAGACGCGGTTCTCCTGCGTCCGCTTCGGAAACGTGCTCGGGAGCCGGGGGAGCGTCGTCCCGGTTTTTCAGAAGCAGATCGAGCGGGGCGGACCGATCACCCTCACCCACCCCGAGGTCAAACGGTACTTCATGTCGGTCGCCGAGGCCGTCCGGCTCATCCTCCAGGCCGGAACCTTGGGCCGCCGGGGCGAGGTCTACATCCTCGACATGGGCGCCCCGATCCGGATCGTGGACTTGGCCAGGGACCTCATCCGGCTCTCGGGGATGAGCGAAAAGGAGGTGGGGATCCGGGTGATCGGCCTGCGGCCGGGAGAAAAACTCTTCGAGGAGATCCTGATCGACGAAGAGCGGACTAAAGCCTCCCAGTTCGAAAAAATCTACATCGCCCCTCCCCCCGAAGTCGACCGGGCCGCCCTCGCCTCCCATCTTTCCGCCTTGATCGAAGCCGCCCACGACGGAGACGACGAGGCCGTCCGCGCCCGCCTGTCGCGGATGGGGATCGGGTATAAGCCGGGGCCGAGGCGGGCCCCCACCGGACATGTCTGACCGCCCGGACCGCAAGCCGCTTCTCTTCGCCGCGGCCGCTCTCTATAGCGCCGGGCTCGTCTTCTTCTACATCAAATATGTCCCGATCGTGGCGTCCTTTCAGGCCGTCCTGGCGCCCGTGCTGGCCGCCGTCGCCATCGCCGCCGCCCTCAACCTCGAGCGGGGGATCCTCGCCTTCCTGTTCTGCTTTCCCTTGATCAATGGATTGCCCTATGTCTTTGGGATCGGCGGAAGCACCCCCCACGCGCCGACGGCGCTCGTCCTGTTTCTGTTCTTCTTCCTGGGATACCTGATCCGGGCCGGGTTCGGGCTGCCCAAGCCTCCGCCCCGGCCCGGGGTCGCGGCGCCGATCTTGCTCCTGTCCGGCCTGGTGGCGGCATCGGCCCTGATCACGTTCTGGAGGTACGCGAATTTCGCGCCGCTCCGGAGCGACCGGATCTACGAGCTCGTCGCGAACGTCAACGGCGTCACGGCCGGCGGGGCCGTCATGAGCGTCGTGTTCAGTGCCTTGAGCTATCTCGCCGGGTTCGCGTTTTTCCTCATTCTCCTCCGTTTCGTCGGGCGCGAGGCCTTCGTCGCCAAAGCCCTGACGACCGTCCTGGCCGGCGCGGCCTTGGCGGTCGGGTTCGGGCTCGTCCAGCGCTTCGGTGACATCCGCCTCGGCAACACCGAGGCCGGATGCCAGGCGGGAGCGCTGAACGCCACGTTGAAGGATCCGAATTCGTTCGGCGCCTACCTCTGCGTCGTCATCCCCCTGGCGCTCGGGGCGGCCCTCGGCCTGCGCGGTTTTCGCCGGCTGGGCTCCGCCGCCCTGCTGCTGGCCGCGATCATCGTCCTTCCCTTCAGCGGATCGCTCATCGGCTGGCTGGGCCTCCTGATCACGGTCCTGGTCTTTTCGGTCACGGCCGTCCGCTCGGCGTTCCTCCGACGGCGCGAAGACCCGGCCGCGGTCCGGCGGGTTGTCGGCGCGGCGATCGCCATTGTGGTCCTATTGTCCCTCGTCCTCGCGACCGTCCCCGCGATCAGGCGATCGCGCTCCTTCGTGAAGATCAGGACCCGAATCTCCAGCATGGACGCGGCGAACGACTGGGGAAGCTTGACCAGCCGTCGCGTCGACTACTTTTGGAGGCTGGCCGTCCGGATGATGGCCGACTTCCCGCTGACCGGGGTCGGGATCGGAGCCTATATCGTCGAGCTCCCCAACGAGGCCGTCCTCCACCGGGCGCGCTGGCGAAACGCGGATTCCGCGGAGAACTACGGCCTCCAGGTCGGAGCCGAGCTGGGGATTCCGGCCCTGGCCCTGGCCGTCTGGATCTTTTGGCGGATCTTCCTCCGCTCCGCCCGGACCTGGAAGGCGTCGTTCGGAAGGGACAGTCCTCGCTATCGGACGTTCATGACCGCCGGATGTTTCGCCGGACTGGTCTCGATGCTGGCCGCCTTCTTCTTCCATACGTACCTCGGGAGCTACGAGATCATCTTGCTCTTCTGGTTTCTGGCCGCTCTCCCGT
>JAFGBC010000022.1 GCA_016933355.1 Candidatus Aminicenantota bacterium | reverse complement strand
TTCGGCCAGCGGTTCGGAGCCCGCGAGCTCCGCATCCCCGAGCGTTCCTTCCTTAAGCCCGAGGAGGCGGGCTTCAACGACGCCTCGCCCGTCCTGGACCTGTTCAAGATCGCCCTCAACGCCGAGAAGAAGTCGGAAGAGTACTACGGCGGCGCGGCCAAGGCGGCCCAAGACGCCGACAGCCGGCGCATCCTCGAGTACCTGAGCCGGGTCGAGCGCAGCCATTACTTCATGGTCCAGAGCGAGATCAACCTTCTCGAGACGTACCCGGATTATTACAACGTCGAGAAATTCCACGAGGGCCAGGACCTGTTCCACGTCGGGCCCTGAGCCGGAGCGGTCCGGCAAGACCGGGGAGGCGGCGATGAGATCGTCGTGGCGGATCGGACGCATCTTAGGGATCGCGATCCGGATCGACTCGAGCTGGATCGTCATCTTCCTCCTGTTCAGCTACGTCCTGGCGGGGAGCTATTACCCGCGGAGCCTGCCCGGCGCCTCGCTCTCCCTGCACTGGCTCCTAGGGATCGCGACGAGCGTCCTGCTGTTCGCCTCGGTGCTCGTCCACGAGCTCGCCCATTCGATCGTCGCCATCCACAACGGCGAGAAGGTCAAGAACATCACGCTCTTCCTGCTGGGCGGCGTCGCCCAGATCAGCGAGGAGCCCAAGGAGCCCTTCAAGGAATTCCGGATGGCGATCGTCGGGCCGCTGGCCAGCTTCGTCCTGGCCGTCGTCTTCTTTGCCGTCTCGGTGGTCATCCGCGGCGCGAGCGCCGCGGGAGCGGCCGTCGCCGCCTACCTGGCCGTCATCAACCTCAGCCTCGGCGTTTTCAACATGCTTCCCGGCTTTCCGATGGACGGGGGCCGGGTCCTGCGCTCCATCGTCTGGAAGCTGACGGGCGATCTCCGCAAGGCGACCCGGGTCGCTTCGGTCTCGGGCCAGGCCTTCGCCTTCCTGCTCATCGTCTTCGGCGTCCTCCGGATCCTGCGCGGCGACTTCGGCGGGCTGTGGTTCATCCTGATCGGCTGGTTCCTGCACAACGCCGCCGTCCGCGGCTACGAACAGGTCGTGGTCAAGTCCATGCTCGAGGGCCTGCGGGCCGAGGACCTGATGACGACCGATTTCGTGTCGGTCGCGCCCGACCTCCGCGTCCAGTCGCTCGTCGACGACTATATCCTGAAGAAGAGGGAGCGCGTCTTCCTGGTCATGAGCGGTCCGGAGCTGGGGGGCATCGTGTGCCTGGAGGACGTCAAGGCTACGCCCCGCGACCGCTGGCCGTCCGCGACGGTGGCCGAGATCATGACCCCGCGCGAAAAGCTTGAATCGGTGCCCTCGTCCGCCGACGGAAGCGCGATCCTGAACCGCCTGACGACGAAAGACATCCACCAGATCCCCGTCATCGACGGCGGCCGGATCGCGGGGGTCATCTGCCGCAACGACGTCCTGAAGGCCCTCCAGCTCCGTTCCGAACTCGGCGTTTAATGGCGATCGACACGATCCGCAAGCGCGACGGGACCGAGGTCCCCTTCGACCCGGCCAAGATCCGGCGGGCCGTCTTCCGGGCGGCCTACGAGGTCCTTCAGGACGACGCGAAATCAGCGGCCGTGGCCGACCGGGCCGTGCCCGGCGTCCTGGACAAGACGGCCGGCCTCCGAGCGGAGCGGCCCGTCTCGGTCGAAGACGTCCAGGACATCGTCGAGCGCGTCCTGATGGAGATCGGCGAGGCCGCGATCGCGCGGGCCTACATCGTCTACCGGGAGGAGCACAAGAAGGCCCGGATGACCAAGGTCTTCCTGGGAGTCCAGGACGACCTCAAGCTCCCCCTCAACACGCTGCTCGTCCTGCGCTCGCGCTATCTCCTCAAGGACGACCGGCAGACGATCGTCGAGACGCCCAAGGAGCTCTTCGCCCGGGTGGCGCGCTCGATCGCCGCCGCCGAGGACGCCTTCAAGCCGGGCGGCCGGGTGAGCCGGGCCCAGGCCGAGGACGCCTTCTTCCGGCTGATGACCGGCCTCGAGTTCCTGCCCAATTCGCCGACTCTGATGAACGCGGGGACCGCCCTCGGCCAGCTCTCGGCCTGCTTCGTCCTGCCCGTCGAGGACTCGATGGACGGGATCTTCGGGGCGCTGCGCAACATGGCCAAGATCCACCAGACGGGCGGCGGCACCGGCTTCGACTTCTCGCGGCTGCGGCCCAAGGGCGACCTGGTCGCGACGACCAAGGGCCTGGCCTCGGGCCCCGTCTCGTTCATGCGCATCTTCAACCAGGCGACCGGCGTCATCGTCCAAGGCGGCCGACGGCGCGGCGCCAATATGGGGATCCTGCGCTGCGACCACCCCGACATCGCCGAATTCATCGAGGCCAAACTCGACGAGACGGCCTTCACGAATTTCAATCTGAGTATCGCCGTCACGGACGCTTTCATGGAGGCGGTTGAGACGGACGCGCCCTTCGCGCTCGTCAACCCGCATACGGGGAAGACGGCCAAGACGGTCCGGGCCCGGAACCTGTACGACCTCATCGTCTTTTCGGCTTGGAAGTCCGGCGACCCCGGCCTCGTTTTCGTGGACGAGATCAACCGCGGCAACCCGACGCCGGGGCTGGGCCGGATCGAGGCGACCAACCCCTGCGGCGAGATCCCCCTCCTGCCCTACGAGAGCTGCAACCTGGGGTCGATCAACCTGGTGCTCTTCGCCCGGGACGGCGCGGTCGACTGGCCGCGGCTGGCCGAGACGATCCGCTGGGGGGTCCGCTTCCTGGACGACGTCATCGAGGTCAACCAATACCCGATCCCCGAGATCCGGACGATGACGACCGGCAACCGCAAGATCGGGCTGGGCATCATGGGCTTCGCCGACCTCCTCATCAAGCTCGGCATCCCCTACACGAGCGAAGAGGCCGAGAAGACCGCCGAGGATGTCATGAGGTTCGTGCGCGAGGAATCGCTCAAGGCGTCGGCCGGCCTGGCCGAGGAGCGGGGCGTTTTTCCCTATTTCGAGAAGTCCGTCTTTGCCCAACAGGGTCCGAGGCTCCGGAACGCGACCCTCAACACGGTCGCCCCGACCGGGACGATCTCGATCATCGCCGGCTGCTCGAGCGGGATCGAGCCGCTGTTTGCCCTGAGCTTCGTCCGCAACGTCCTGAGCGGGACCAAGCTTTTCGAGGTCCACCCCCTGTTCGAGCGGGAAATGATGAAACGGGGGCTGGCCAACAAGGACCTGATGGCGAGGGTCGGCAAAGCGGGCTCGATCCGGGATTTCGAGGAGATCCCCGAGGAGACGCGGCGCGTCTTCGTCACGGCGCTCGACGTCCCGCCCGCCCAGCACATCCGGATCCAGGCCGCCTTCCAGCGCCACACCGACAACTCCGTATCCAAGACGATCAACCTGCCCTACGAGGCGAGCGCCGACGACATCCGCGACATTTATGCCATGGCCCACGCCCTCGGCCTCAAGGGGATCACGGTCTACCGCTACGGGACGAAGAAGGAGCAGGTCCTGAGCTTCGAGGCGCGGCCCGAGCTCCAAGGCTGGGCGGGCGCGGGCGGAGGCGGGCTGGACTTCGTGACGGCCGGGCCCGAGTTTTCGGGCGGCTGCGTCAAAGGCACCTGCCTGTTTTGAAATAATTCTGGGGACACCATACTTAATACAAAAAAATGTATTAAGTATGGTGTCCCCAGAATTCGATCCTAGAATTCGATCTTTGACCCGCAGGAGTGGACGATGAAGAAAGCTCCCGACCGGATTGCCGAAATCATCACGCGTCTTCGTAGAGCTTACCCGGAGAGCCAAACCGCGCTTGAATACGAAACGCCTTTACAGATCCTCGTCTCGACCATCCTATCCGCCCAGTGCACGGACGAGCGCGTCAACAAGATCACGCCGGCCCTGTACAAGAAATATCCGGACGCGGCGGCTTTCGCGAAGGC
>JAFGBC010000145.1 GCA_016933355.1 Candidatus Aminicenantota bacterium | reverse complement strand
TCCCGGGCGAGAACCTGATCGGCGTCTACTCGGCCAACGAGTACCTGACCCGGGTCAACCTGATGCGGGCCTTCGCCTTCCCCGCCTGCGACACGCCGGTCCTGACCGGCCGGCGGGTCGCCGTCATCGGCGGCGGGAACGTGGCCATGGACTCGGTCCGGACGGCGCTCCGGCTCGGCGCCGAAAGAGCCGTGATCATCTATCGCCGCTCGCGGACCGAGATGCCCGCCCGCGTCGAGGAAGTTCAGCACGCCGAGGAGGAGGGCATCGAGTTCCACTTCCTGACCGTCCCCGTCCGCTACCTGGCCGACGACGCGGGCCGCGTCCGGGCCATGGACGGCATGCGGATGGCCCTGGGCGAGCCCGACGCGTCGGGCCGGAGGCGCCCGGTTCCCGTCGAGGGCTCGGAGTTCCGGACCGAGGTCGATCTCGTCGTCGTGGCCGTCGGACAGAGCCCCAACCCGCTTCTCCCCGCGTCGACGCCCGGCCTGGCCTTGGGAAAGTGGGGCAACATCGAGGTCCGGCCGGAGACGCTGGCGACGAGCCTCGAAGGCGTCTATGCCGGCGGCGACATTGTCCGGGGCGGCGCGACCGTCATCCTGGCCATGGGGGACGGCCGACTGGCGGCCGAGCAGATTGATAAATACCTGAAGTCCGTCTAGAATAGTTCGTCCGGTCCCCATGGAACAGTCCGACCTCTTTCCGCCCGCCGCCGGCCACATCGGCACCGACGAGTCCGGCAAGGGGGATTACTTCGGGCCGCTGGTCATCGCCGGCGTCTTCGTCCCGGACGGCCGAGAGGACGCCCTGAGAACCATCGGCGTCCGCGACAGCAAGACGATCGGGGACCGGCGGGTCAAAGCTCTGGCCGAGCGGGTGAAGGCGGATTTCCCGCATTCCGTCGTCGCCGTCGGTCCCGAACGCTACAACGAGCTTTACGCCAAGCTCCGCAACCTGAACCGCATCCTGGCCTGGGGACACGCCCGCGTCATCGAAAACATCCTGGAGCGCGTCGACTGCCGGCTGGCGATCGCCGACCAGTTCGGCGAGAAGGGCTATATCCTCGACGCCCTGCTCCGCAAGGGCAAGCGGATCGAGCTCGTCCAGCGGGTGCGGGCCGAGGAGGACGCGGCCGTGGCCGCGGCGTCGGTCCTGGCCAGGGCCGAGTTTCTTCACAAGCTCCGGGCGCTGTCCGACGAGGCCGGCCTGGACCTCCCCAAGGGGGCCTCGCCGCTCGTCGAAGAAGCGGGCCGCCGGCTGGCCGAGCGGAGCGGGCCCGATAGCCTGGGGCGCTTCGCCAAGCTCCATTTCAAGACCACGGGCCGCATCCTCGGCCCGGGCTCGGCCGGCGCCGGGGCTTGAGGGGACGGCCGCGGAGTCACGCCCATGGACGCCCTCGTCAAGATCGCCGTCATCATCTTCGTCCTGCTCTTCCTCATCCGGAAGAAGTGGGACCTGGGCCTGATCCTGGCCCTGGACACCGTCCTGGCCGCGCTTCTCTACCGGATGCCGGTCCGCGCCTTTCTCGCGCAGGCGGGCGGCGCCCTGGTCGCCGGCGAGACGCTCAGCCTGCTGGGCATCGTCGTCCTCGTCCTCTATCTGGGGAACTTCCTCCAGAGCGGCGGCCACTTCCGGATGATGGTCGACGCCCTGAAGAACCTCGTCCGCGACCCGCGGCTCATCCTGGCCATCCCCTCGGCCTTCATCGGTCTTCTGCCCATGATGGGCGGGGCCATGATGGGGGCGCCGATCGTCGAGGAAGCCGCGCGGCGCTGGACGCTGTCGCCGGCCTGGAAGACCTTCTATAACTACTGGTTCCGCCACATCTGGGAGTACAGCTGGCCCCTCTACGTGAACCTTCTCATGGCCGCGGCCATCGTCAAGGTTCCGATCGGCCGCGTCTCGCTCGTCCAGTTTCCCTTCACGATCCTTGCCGCCGGCACCGGCCTGGCCGTCCTCTTCCGGCGCGTGCCGTTCGCGGCCAGCGATCGGGAGGTCCGGATGAACGGCAAAGACGTGGCCCGCGTCTTCATCAGCATCTGGCCGATCGTCCTGACGATCGTCCTGATCTTCGTCCTCCGGATCAACATGCTCCTCGCCCTCGGGATTTCGAGCGGCCTGACCCTCGTCCTGACCCGCCAGCCCTTCGCCGAACGGCTCCGGCTCCTCCTCTCCGGGTTCAACCCCAGGATGGTCATCCTCATGGCGGCCGTGATGGTCTTCAAGCGGATCCTGGAGACCTCGGGCGCGCTCGCGTCCGTGGTGCAGGCCTTCCCGCCGCGGGGGATCGCGGCCTATCTTCTTCTGTTCGCGGCTCCGTTTTTCATCGGGCTCTTGACCGGGGTCAACCAGGCTTTCGTGGCCATCGCCTTCCCGCTGCTCCTTCCCATCATCGGCGAGGGCCGGCCGGACATGGTCCTCTTTCTGTTCGCCTACGTGAGCGGATTCGTCGGCATCCTCCTCTCGCCCGCCCATCTCTGTCTGGTCCTGACGGCCGAATACTTCAAGGCGCCGCTCAAGGATGTCTACCGGATCCTGGTCGGGCCCGTCGCCGTCGTCTTCGGGGCCGCGCTTCTGGCGCTCATCGTCCTGCGCGTGCTATAGTTCGGGAAAAGGAGGCCGCGGCCATGACGAAGAGGCTCTATTTCGAGGACGCCTACCGGACGGACTTCGAAGCCCGCGTCGTCGGGCGCCGGACGGCCGGCGGCCGGCCGGCCCTCGTCCTCGACCAGACCTGCTTCTATCCCGAG
>JAFGBC010000144.1 GCA_016933355.1 Candidatus Aminicenantota bacterium | reverse complement strand
GGCCCTCCCGACGCCGGGCGCGACAGCCTCTGGCTGACGGCCAGGGCCGCGAACGTCACGACGAGGAGGATCGTGGACAGGGCGTTGATGAGGGGCGGCGACCCGTGCTTGATCATGCTGTAGATCCTGATCGGGAGCGTCGTCGACCCGGGGCCGGCGACGAAGAACGTGATGACGAAGTCGTCCACGGACAGCGTGAACGCGAGGAGCGCCCCGGCCGCGATCCCCGGCGCGATGAGAGGCAGCCGGACCCTCCGGAACGTCGTCCAAACCCCCGCCCCCAGGTCGCGGCTGGCTTCGATCGTCGACTCGTCGAAATCCTGGAGACGGGCCAGGACGACCATGGCCACGAAGCTAAGGCAGAACGTGACGTGGGCCAGGAGAATGGTTCCCATCCCCAGCCGCAGGCCGGTCGCCGCGAAGACCATGAGCAGCCCGATCCCCATCAGGATCTCGGGCATGATCAGCGGCGCATAGAGGAGCGTGAAATGGGCCCGTTGGAGACGGCTCCGGCCGAAGCGATGCAAGGCCAGGGCGGCCGTCGTCCCCAGCAGCACGGAGAGCGCCGTCGCGCCCAGCGCGATGACGAGCGTCGTCCGGGCGGCCCGCCAGATCTCGGGCTCGTGGAAGAGCCTCGCGTACCAGGCCAGGGTAAATCCCCGCCAGCTCCCGCCGAAGCGCGACGCGTTGAAGGAGTTGACGACCAGGGCCAGGATGGGAAGATAGAGGAAAAGCAGGACGGCGCCCGCGACGATCCAGGGCAGCCGGCTGCGCCTCATCGGAACAGCCCTCCCGGCCGTCTCTTCCGGCGCTCCAGGATCAGGGCGGCGGCCAGCGGCGCGATCACCGCCAGCATCAGGACGACCGACAGGGCGCCGGCCTGAGGCAGGTTGCGGTCGACGAAAACCCGCTGGGCGATCTTGTTCCCGAGAAGCTCGTTCGAGGGGCCGCCCACGATGTCGGGGATGATGTAGGAGCCCAGCGACGGGATCAGGACGAAGAGCAGTCCGGTCCACAAGCCGCGCCGGATCCCGGGCAGGAAGACCGTCCGGAACGCCCGCCAGCGTCGGGCCCCCAGGTCGCGGGCCGCTTCCATGAGCCGGAAATCGAATTTCTCGGCCGCCGCGTAGATGGGAAGGATCATGAAGGGAAGGTACGCATAGACCGAGACCAGGACGACCGCCCCGGCGCTATAGAGGAGCGACGTCTGCGGCCCGGCCAGCCCCAGGGCGGCCAGGAGCCGTTTGACCGGGCCCTCGGGGTGGAGGATGTCCTTCCAGGCGAAAACGCGGATGAGAAAGCTCGTCCAGAACGGGACGACGACGAGCATCAGGAGCCGCACGCGCCAGCGCGGTCCGACGCGGGCCAGGACGTACCCGACCGGAACGGCCAGCGCCGTACAGATGAGCGACGTCGCCGCGCTGATCCATAACGTCCGCCACAGGATGCCCGCCGTTCCGGGACCGGCCAGCCGTCCCAGGTTGGCCGCCGTCCAGCCCGCGCCGATTCCCCCGTCGGGATCGGGGTTGCGCAGGGCGATGGCGAAGACGAGGATCGTCGGCAGCGCGAAGAGGACCGTCAGCCAGACGAACGACGGGGCCGTCAGGAGCCCCTCCCGCGGCGGCCGGCGCGTCGCCGCCGTCATCGGCCGCCGTCCTCGTCCGGCGCGCCGCCGCCGGCGTCCTCGCCGAGGTCCGCGGGCGGGGGGGCGATCAGGCTCTCGTCCTTTTCCCGATAGCGCTCGAGCATGAAGCCGTCGTCGGCGTGCCACCAGATCCAGACGTCGTCCTTCCAGCGGATCGGCTTCTCATCCAGGAAGTAGCGGGCGTGCTGGCGGAGGACCTGGATCCGGAGATCGCCGGCCCGGACCCAATACCTGGTCATCGCGCCGAGATAGATCACGTCCTCGACCCTGGCCGGGAAGACGTTCCGGAGCGTCGCCGGCTCGGGCCGGTCGCGCGAGATGTGGACCTTCTCGGGCCGGATGCTGAGGAAGACCGAGTTGCCGGGCCCCAGCGTCTTGTCGTTGTAGCAAACGACGGGAGGGAAGTCCTCGACCCGCAGCCGGCTGTGCTCGCCGTCGGCGGCGTCGGCGACCTCGCCCTCGAGGAAGTTGGTGTCGCCGATGAAGGCGGCGACGAAGCTCGTCCGGGGCGCCTCGTAGATCTCGGCCGGCGTCCCGACCTGCTCGATCCGGCCCGCCTCCATGACGGCGATCCGGTCGCTGAGGCTCATGGCCTCGCCCTGGTCGTGAGTGACATACAGAAACGTCAGGCCGACCTCGTCGTGAATGAGGTCGAGCTCGACGAGCATCCGTTGGCGGAGTTTGAGGTCGAGGGCGGCCAGCGGCTCGTCAAGGAGGAGGACGTCGGGCTTGTTGATAAGAGCGCGGGCGATAGCAACCCTCTGTTTCTGGCCGCCCGAGAGGAGGTCGGGCTTCTTCCCGGCCTGGTCGGTCATCCGGATGAGATGGAGCATCCTCTCGACCTCGGCCTCGACCTCGGCCTTCGGCCGCTTGGCCGCGCGCAGGCCGTAGGCGATGTTGTCACGGACGGTCATATGCGGGAACAGGGCGTAGCTCTGGAAGATGGTGTTCAGTCGGCGCTTTTCGGGGGGGAGGTCGGTGATGTCCCGGCCGTCGAGCCGGACCCGGCCGGCGTCGGGCCGCTCGAATCCGGCCGCGAGCCGGAGCATCGTCGTCTTGCCGCAACCGCTCGGCCCGAGGACCGAGAAGATTTCGCCCTTCCGAATCTCGAGCGAGACGTTTTCGACGGCCCGGACCGCGCCGAAGCGCTTGGACACGCCCCGGAATTCGAGGAAGTCCGGCGCTTCGCCGCCGCCCGCGCCCGTCCGTTCGTCCTTGGCCGTCTCGGTCTCCACGTCCTGGAAGTTTTTTCATTATGGGGGAAACCTCGGCCGTTTTCAAGGAGACAGGGGGGCGCGCGCGAAAGCCGGGCCGGCCGGGCGGACTCAGAGCGTCTTCACCAGCGCGCCCCAGCGCTTGTCGAGCTTGAATCCGTGCCTCAGGAAAAATCCCGGCAGGTAGAGGTGGGTCATGACCAGCGGCACTCCCTGGCTGCCCATACGGCCGCAAAAGTCCTCCAGGGCCGCCCCGCCGAGGCCCGAGGACTTGAGCTGGGAAGTGACGGCGATAACGTCGATCCAAGCCACCCGGCTGGACAGCATCCGGAAGCAGAGCCCGCCGACGATCCGCTCCTGGGTGTCCTTGAGGACGAAGTGGCGGTCCTGCTGGGATACGACTTTGGGGTAGCTCTCCTTGAAGAACAGCCGGTAGGCCTGGCCGATCTCGGCCGGGTCGCGGGTCTCGCTGAACGCGTAGGTCCGTCCCGCCCGGTCATGAAGGACGGAGCGGACGACGACCCTCCGGTCGCCCTCGTCGCCCCGGGTCGTGACGTCCAGCCGGCGGTCCGGGTCCATCTTGGGGAAGACCATCCGGCTGAAGACGAGGCGGTCGCGCTCGTCGCGCAAGGCCGCCTGGAGGTCCGAGAGCTCGACCCGCTGGACGGCCGGCTCGCCGGGGGCATGGTTCATCCGGGCCAGCAGGCGGTTGAACAAGGTTTCGATCCGCTCGCTTCGCCCGGCGAAATAGGTGTGGCGGTAGAGGAAGTAGCGGACGATCTCGGGGAAGCGGTCGAGCGCATAGCGGCGGTGGAGGTCGAGGACCTTGCGCTCCCGGTCGCGGGAGGGGGCCAGCGGATTGGCCTGCCGCCATTCCTGATAGGCCTCGACGGCGGCTTGGGCCGGCAGCGGGATGGCGTAGCCGCGGTCGAACTCGTCCCGGTAGCGGCGGAGCCTCGCGGCCAGATCCTCGCCCGGCCAGACGGTGATCGGCGCCTTATCGAGGGCGTGCTCGAGGCCTGCGAAAAAGGCCGAGGCTCTGTCCCGGCCCATGGCGTCGTAGGCGGCGTCGAAGATCCAGTCGAGGTCGAGATGGTCCCTGCACCAGGGATAGTTGGCCGCGGCCCGGCGATAGAAGCCGTCGACCATGGGCCTGACGATGGACAGCGGGCCCGCCGACGGCCGCCAGCCGTCGATCGAGGCCAGGACGGTGTCGTCGCGGAATTCGAGCTCGGGAACGACGACGTTGACCGGCGAAACGCGGCCGGGAAGGATCCGGCGACCGCTCGTCTGCCAGGCTCCGAACAGAGCCGATAGGGCCTCGATGTACAGCTTTCTCCAGACCGTCGGGGAGGGGAGGGGCGCGTCGGCCGCGCGCCGGCCCGAGAATTCGCGGATCTTTTCCCACACCGTCAGGTCGCCCAGATGGCGCCAGCTGACCGCTCCGGTCTTCCGATGAGTGGCGCCCAGCGGCGGCAGGACGCGCGGGCCGTCCGGCTGGTCGGAGAGGACCGCCGACCAGAGGCGGGTCTCGCGCTCTCGTCCGTCCCGGCGCCCCTCGGGCAGGACGAGCTTGAGGTCGTAGTGCTTGCCGGCCAGGGTATTGACGCTGACCCGGAAGGTCGTCCGGCGCGGAGCGCTGTAGATGCGCGAGACCCAGAGGCCGTCCGGGGCGATCTCCGCCGTCTCGAAGCTTTCGGCCCCGCAGGCGAGCCGCACCGAGTCCCGGAGGAAGGAGGGCAGCGCCAGCACCGTCCGGATGCGGCGGGCCTCAACCGGCGTGACGCTGTCGTCACAGGTCGGGGCGGGAAGGCGCACTCCCGTCCCGCTGCGGCGGCCGGCGCCGGACGCCGGCCGCCCATAGCTACGGACCATGCGGTCGAGGGCGCGCTCGGCTTCGGCCGCCAGCTTGGGGTCGGACCGATGGAGAACCCAGCTCGCGAGCTCGGACCGGATCGGGCTGAAGTACGAAGGCTCGCGTCCGGCCAGGTCGACGAGCAGATGAAAGATGCGCTCGAACGGACGCCGGCCGGACTCGGGAACCGGCCAGGGGAACGTCTCCCGGTACGCCCGCAGCCGGATCCGGAGGGCGTCGAGGCGACCCCGGCCGAAGCGGCCCGAGACGATCTCGTCGATGCTCTCGCGATTGAGGAAGCTCAGGCCCGAATGGACAAAGGCCGCGGCGCCGTGGCCGAAGTCGATGTCCGGGTCGCGGATGAGGAGGATCCGGTAGGCCCAGCAGCGGACCCGCTCGACCGGATGGCGGGCTAGCGCCCTCAGGCGGGCCCGGATGAGCTCTTCCATTCGGAGCGGCGATTCGCGGAACGTCTGCTCAACTTCGGAGAGGACGGCGTCGTCGGGCGGCGCGGCGGAAAAGAGGAGCCCGGCGAGCAGGACATGAAGGCGGCTCAGCCGCGCGTCGCCGAGCCTGGCTGGCGCGGCGATCTCGTCCGCCGGATAAGTCCGGGGCCGGCGGCGGGGGAGGGACATCCGCCCGGTGGCCGGCGCGAGGGGGAGGTCCCAGCCTTCCTTGCAGGGCGCGAACGCGGCCAGCGCGGGGTTGCCGGTCCAGAGGACGGGCTGGCGGGCGAAGACGCCGAGGTCGAGGAGGTCGCCCTCGATCTCGTACTCGAGGTCGCCGACGAGCCAGGTCCGCTCGTCCGCGCCCGGCCGCAAGAAGAGGCGCAGGCCGCGGTTGAGGTCGCGGAGCCCCTCGCGGTCGCGCACGATCTCGTCCTCGAGGATGCCCAGGTCGCGGAAAAACCAGAGGGGGATGCGGACGAGAAGGCCGGCGCCGGGGAGGTCGACCGTCCGCCGCCGGTAGAGCTCTTCGATGACGGGGGCGAAGGAGGCTTCGATCCCCTTGCGGTTGTAGGAGCCCTTGGGCGTGACCTCGCCCGCCTCCAGGCTGAAGTCGCGGTCCAGGACGTCGAAGTTGACGACTCTCTCGTAGGGGGCCAGTCCTTCGTTGGCGGCGCTGACGATGCGCCGGTAGTATTCCCGCACGTTCTCCCGGTTGCTGGACCCGGCCAGGCCCCGGGTCAGGACGCGGTCGTTCCAGTCCGGGACGACGAACAGGACGTTGTAGGGCCGGCCGTCGCCGACGAGGAAGGTCCGTTTGATCCCGGGCACGCCGACGAACTTATCCTCGACCTTGCGCGGCGCGATGGTCTGGCCGCGGTTGTTCTTGTAGATGTCCTTGATCCGGTCGACGATCTGGTAGTAGCCGTTGGGATGCCGCTCGAACACGTCCCCGGTCGAGAACCAGTGATCTCGGTCGGGGTCGCCGGACGGGAAGGGGATGACGTCGCCGGGCCCGTTGTCTTCGAGATAGCGGGCGACGTAGTGTCCGGAGATCTGGAGCTCGCCGCCGGAACCGAGCCGGGCCTTCAGCCCGGGCAGGGGAAGGCCGTGGGTATTGTCGACGTAGCCGCCGGGCGGGGTCATGGTGATCCCTCCCGTTCCCTCGGTCATGCCGAAGCCGCTCATGAGCTCGACGCCGTGGCCCGTGAAAAAGCGGAACACGCGCGGGTCGAGGTAGCCGGCTGCCGACAATCCCCAGCGCAGGCGGGACCCGACCGCCTCGCGGACGACGGCCGTCGGGTCCATTCCGGCCGGCGCGGCGTCGATCCGCTCCAGACACCGCTCGTGGAGCTGGGCCCAGCGGACGGGAACGCTGATGAACCCGGTCGGCCGGACCATGGGCAGGAGCCCGAACAGCGTCTCGGCCGACGGGTTCCCGGCGAGGACGTACGTGCCCCGCCAGAAGATCGCGCCGAGGAGCTCGAGGTAGCGGCCGAACGTGTGATAGAGCGGAAGGAAGCTCAGGAAGACTTCCTCCGGACCGGCGAGGGGCAGCGCGGCGGCGCGGGCAAAGCGCTTGCTGACGAGGTTGTAGGTCGAGAAGGACACGCCCTTTGGCTGTCCGGTCGAGCCCGAGGTGAACATGACCGTGGCCACCTCGTCCAGACGGAAGCGGCGGCGGCGGGCCAGCCGGGCGTCGATGTCCCGGGCGCCGAGCCGCTTGCCGTATTCGGTCAGGAAAACGGTGCCGGGATCGTCGTCCCGCAGGGCCGGGGCCGTGACGAGGATGCGGAAGGGCCGGGCCGTCCGCCGCCGGGCTTCTTTGAGCAGCGCGATCCGCTCCCGGTCGTTGGCCAGGGCCAGGTTGACGGACAGGGCGTCGAAAATCCCGACGATGTTCTCCAGGCTGAAATGGGGGTTGAGGGGCGCGTCGAGGATGTCGTAGAAGAGACAGGCAAGGTCGACGGCCGCGCCCTCGGCGTGGTTCTCGGCGAAGACGGCCAGCCGCGGCTCGACGCGCTCGGCGTCGGTCAGCGTGAAGAGGGCTCCGGCCGTCTCGCGGATGTGGCGTCCGGCCGCCGCGTAGCTCCAGACCCGGGGCGGGGAGGCCGACATGTCCTGGAGGAACGGGCGGTCGGGCGATTCCCGGACCCGGTCTTCGAACATCTCGCGCAGGCCGTAGCTCGAGCGGCGGATCATCGCGAAGGCGGTCTCGGCCCAACGCTCGAGCGCATCGGCGCGGCCGAGCTCACGCAAATAGCGTGGGTCGGAGGTCACGCGGAGGAATTCGCGGCCGAGCGTATCGGCCGGCCCTTCGCCGTGCGACAGGCTGCGTTCGGCCAGGTCGAGAAGGACCAGGGCGCGTTGGCCCGGGGCCGCGGGAATGTCTTTTTTCCCGCCCGGCCAGGACAGGATCAGGCCGTCAATTTCCGAATTAATGTCGGACCTCTTTTTCTTCTTCTTCATGTTCTTCATGGCCGAGCTCATATTAATTATAGTGCATGACGTCCTTGATAACAATATATATAGTATTGGACTAGACCTATTAAAAATATCCTATTGACAAAAGATATTAATTGGCCTATAAAAGGAATAGACCATATATATTTGGTATATACCAAAAGGAGTCATTATGGACAAGATCAAGCTTGACAAGTCTCCGGGGACCAAGCCGGCCTACCAACAGATCATGTCCTTCTTCGAGAATCAAATCCAGTCGGGGCGAATGAAGCCCGGCGAGAAGCTTCCGGCCGAACGCGACCTGGCCGAGGCGCTTCACACGGCGCGGGGCACGGTCAAGAAAGCTTACGAGGAGCTCGTCCGGCGGCGGCTCATCGAAGCGGCCTCCGGCCGGGGCAGCTTCGTCGCTCCGGAGCGGACGGCGTCGCCGTCCGAGGGACGCAAGGACAAGGCCCTCCGGCTCATCGACGCCTTGATCGACGATCTCATCCGGCTCAAGTTCAGCGTCCAGGACATCCGCATCTTCTTCGACCTCCGCCTGCTGGGCCGGGAGGAGGAGCTCCAGGAGACGAATGTGGCTTTCGTCGACTGCAACCCCGAGGCCCTGGCCATCTTCGAGCGTCAGTTTCTGATCATCCCCCGCGTCAATATGTCCAAGTACCTGATCGACGACATCGCCGGGGACCCGGCCGGCGCCGAGCGCCTCGAGAGCTTCGACCTCGTCCTCACGACCACGACCCATTTCCAGGAGGTCCTCGACCGCTTTCCCGGCCTGAAGCCCAAGCTCGTCCAGGCCGCCGTCGCGCCGACCCGGAGCTCGATCATCAGCCTGGCCCGCCTGACGCCGTCCCAGAAGATCGGGATCGTCTGCGAGTCGCGGCGCTTCCTGGAGATCATCCTCGACCATCTCAAGGCCTTCGACATCCCGGCCGCCTCCGTCGCGCCGCTCTTCTGGTCCGAGCTGGACCGGCTCGACGAGTTCATCCGCGGGCTCGACGCGGTCATCGTCCCGGCCGGCTACTCCCTGCAGAAGAACCGCGACCACCTGGCCGCCATCCAAGACTTCACCGGGCGCGGCGGGACCATCATCCCGTTCGACTATCAGATCGAGCGCGGCTCCCTCCTCGGCATCGAGGAGCGTCTCCGAACCCTAATCGAGGACGGGCCGCGGGGGCTGTGATGGACGCGCCGCGGGTTGTCCTGGGCGTCATCGGCGCCGACTGCCATTCGGTCGGCAACAAGATCCTCGACGCCTTCTTCAGCGAGGCGGGCTTCCACGTCGTCAACCTCGGCGTCATGGTCAGCCAGGACGAGTTCCTCGACGCCGCCGTCGAATCCGACGCCGGGGCCATCCTCGTCTCGTCCCTCTACGGCCACGGCCTGATCGACTGCGAGGGCCTCCGCCAGAAGGCCGTCGAGCGCGGGCTCGACCGGATCCTCCTCTACGCCGGAGGCAACCTGGTCGTCGGCAAGACGGCGTTCGAGGAGGTCGAGCGCAAGTTCAAGGCTATGGGCTTCGACCGCGTCTTTCCGCCCCAAGTCGACCTGGCCGCCGTAGCCGAGCTGCTGCGGAAGGACCTCCGATCCAGGAAGAACTGATGGCGGACCGTCTCCTCCTCTCCGTCGACATCGGGTCGACCTACACCAAGGCCGGCCTCTTCCTCGCGGACGGAGAGGATCTGCGGCTCGTCGGCCGGGCGGCCCGGCCGACGACCGTCGACGACCTCGGCCTCGGGTTTGCCGAGGTCCGCTCCGCCGCGCTGGCCGGCCGGCCCGGCGTCAGGCCCGAAGACGTCCCGGTCTACTGGTCGTCCTCGGCCCGCGGCGGCCTCAAGATCGCCGCCGTCGGCCTGACCCCGGACCTGACCCTTTCGGTCGCCCGCATGGCCGCCGCTTCGGCCGGCGGCAAAGTCGTGCGCGCCTTCTCCTACGAGCTCGCCGACGACGACCTGGCCGGCCTGCGCGCCGTCGACCCCGATATCATCCTCTTCACGGGCGGCACGGACGGCGGCAACACCCGGGTCATCCTCCATAACGCCGCCCGCCTGGCCGAGGCGGCCCTCCCGGCCGTCATCCTCTACGCCGGGAACGGCAAGGTCCGCGACCGCGTGGTCGATATCCTCAGGGGCCGAGATGTCGTTACGGCGGCCAACGTCATGCCCGAAGTCAACGTCATCGACATCGAGCCGGCCCGGGACGTCATCCGCCGCGTCTTCCTCGAGCGGATCGTCGACGGCAAGGGCCTGTCCTCCGTGGTCGCGGCGACGGGGGGGGGGCCCCTGCCGACGCCGCTGGCCGTCTTCGAGCTCGTCCGGACGATCGGCGAGCGGGTCCCGGACTGGGAGGACTTCGCCCTGATCGACATGGGCGGGGCGACGACCGATTTCTATTCGCATACCGAGGCGTTTCACGGCGGAGACTCCGTCCTCCTCCGCGGTCTGCGCGAGCCGAAGCTCAAGAGGACGGTCGAGGGCGACTTGGGGCTGAGGATCTCGGCCGAGGCGCTCGTCCGTTCCGAGGCCGCTTTCCTCGAAGCGCGCCTCGCGGCGGACGGGTCGGACCTCGACGACCTCCGGCGCTACGCCGCCGACGTGAGCCGCGCGACCGAATTCCTCCCCGCCGCCGATCGGGGGCGGCGCCTTGACGCCACGCTGGCCGCAGCCTGCGTCCGGGCCGCCTCCCTCCGTCACGCCGGCGTGCTCCAGCGCGTCTTCACGCCCCAGGGCGGATTCCAGGTCCAGCGGGGGAAGGACCTGCGCCGGGTCGCCCGGCTGGTCGGATCGGGCGGCTATCTGTCCGGCGCGGCGGACTCCGCCCTTCTCCTCGAGGCCTGCGCGCCCGGCGCCGACGACCCCGACACGCGCCATCTCGTCCCGGAGGCGCCGGCTTGCTACGCCGACGCCGAATACCTGATTCCGCTCGTCGGAAACCTGGCAACGGATTTTCCGGCCGCGGCCGCCCGCGCGGCTGTGGCCGGGCTCCGGCCGCTGTCATCGCGAGCGAACTGAAGGATGATGAGGACCACCATGACATCGAATCGCCTGGACTGGAAGGACTTCCTGGCCCAGCGCCGGGCCGTCCTCGACGCCTGGCCGACCGGCCGGGACGTCGCCGACATCGAGGACGGACTGCGCTACCAGCGCACGATCCCCGAGGACAAGAACTTCGCCAAAGTTATGAGCCGCGCCAAGGCCTCGGGCCGGACCCTGATCCAGCCCCGGGCCGGCGTCGCGCTCATCGACGATCACATCCGGCTCCTCCGCTATCTGGAGACCGAGGGCACGGCCGACCTCCTGCCGACGACGATCGACGCCTACACGCGCCAGAACCGCTACGAGGAGGCCGCCCGCGGCATCGAGAAATCCATGACGGCCGGGACTTCCCTCCTCAACGGCTTCCCGGCCGTGAACCACGGCCGCGACGGCTGCCGCAAGGTCACCGAGGCGGTCCGCAAGCCGGTCCAGGTCCGCCATGGAACGCCCGACGCCCGGCTCCTGGCCGAGATCTCCCTGGCCGGCGGCTTCACGTCCTACGAAGGCGGCGGCATCTCCTACAACATTCCCTACGCCAAGAAGGTCGAGATCGGCGAGTGCCTGCGCAACTGGCAGTACGTCGACCGTCTGGCCGGCTATTACGAGGAGAACGGCCTCGCCGTCAACCGCGAGCCTTTCGGCCCGCTGACCGGAACGCTGGTCCCTCCCTTCATCTCCCACACGATCGCCATCCTCGAAGGCCTGCTGGCGCTCGAGCAGGGCGTCAAGTCGCTGACCCTGGGCTACGGTCAGGGCGGCAACGTCCTCCAGGACCTGGCCGCCCTCGCCTCGCTCCGCGAGCTGGCCGACGCATACTTCCGGGAGGCGGGCTTCGAGGACTACGACCTGACGCTCGTCTTTCACCAATGGATGGGCGGCTTCCCCGAGGACGAAGCCCAGGCGTTCTCCGTCATCGCCACGGGCGCCTTCGTGGCCGCGGCCGCCCGGGTCGAGAAGACGATCGTCAAATCGCCCCACGAAGCCATGGGCATACCGACCAAGGAAGCCAACGCGGCCGGGCTCAAGGCCACCCGCCAGGTCCTGAGCATGATGGCCGACCAGAGGATCTGCGCCGACAACGCCGTCATCGAGAGGGAGAAGGACCTCATCCGCCGCGAGGTCGGCGCGCTCATGTCCGCCGTCCGGACGGCCTCGGGGGACGATCTCGTCCAGGGCATCGTCCGCGCCTTCGCCGGCGGCCTTCTGGACGTCCCCTTCGCGCCCTCCGTCTTCAACCGCGGGAAGGTGCTGCCCGTCCGCGACAACGAGGGTTACATCCGACTCTTCGCCAAGGGGAGCCTGCCCCTGGGCGACGACATCACGTCCTTCCACAAGGAGCGCCTCCAGGAACGGTCCAAGGCCGAAGGGCGCCCGGTCACCTTCCAGATGGTGACCGACGACATCTACGCCATCAGCAAGGGCAAGCTCATCGGGAGGCCCAAATGAAGATCGCCAAAGTCCTGTTCGTTCCCGGGTCGTCGGCTTTCTACTTCGACGACCAGAAAGCCATCAAGGCCGGGGCGCCTCACGACGGCCACGTCTACGGAGGCCGGCCGCTGACGCCGGGATTCAAGGCTGTCCGCGTCGCGGGCGAGGCCCTGTCCATCCTTCTCGAGCTTGAGGACGGCCGGCTGGCCGTCGGCGATTGCGCCGCGGTCCAGTACTCGGGCGCGGGCGGACGCGACCCCCTGTTCCTGACGGCCGACTTCAAGCCCTTCCTCGAGACCCGGATCAAGCCCTTGCTCGAGGGGGCCGAGGTCGGCCGCTTCCGGGAGACGGCCGGCCGCTTCGAAGCGCTGGAGTTCGGCGGCGAGCGCCTCCACACCGCCGTCCGCTACGGCCTGTCCCAGGCCTTGCTCCACGCCCGCGCCCTGGCCGAGCGCCGGCTCATGGCCGAGGTCGTCTGCGAGGAGTACGGCCTCCCGGTCGTCGCCGAGCCCGTCCCCATCTTCGGCCAGACCGGGGACGACCGCTACACGAACGCCGACAAGATGATCATCAAGCGGGTCGATGTCCTGCCCCACGGCCTGATCAACAACGTCGAGACCAAGCTCGGCCGCGACGGGGAGATCCTGCGCGATTACATCGTCTGGCTGGCCGACCGCATCCGCAAGGTCCGGACCGACCCCGCCTACGTCCCGACGCTCCACATCGACGTCTACGGGACGATCGGCCTCATCCGCGGCCTCGACCCGGTCCGCGTCGCCGACTATCTGGCGACGCTCGAGCCCGCAGCCGCCGAGTTCCCGCTCTACATCGAGGGCCCGGTCGACGCCGAGGAGAAGCCCCGCCAGATCGAGCTCCTGGCGGCCGTCCGCCGCGCCCTCAGGGCCAAGGGCTCGCGCGTCAAGATCGTGGCCGACGAGTGGTGCAACACCTACGAGGACGTCGTCGACTTCACGAACGCTCAAGCCTGCGATATGGTCCAGATCAAGACGCCCGACCTGGGCGGCATCCAGAACACGATCGAAGCCGTCCTCTACTGCCGGCGCCACGGCATGGAGGCCTACCAGGGCGGGACCTGCAACGAGACCGAGGTCTCGGCGCGCGCCTGCGTCCACGCCGCCCTGGCCGCCCGGGCCGAGCGCCTGCTGGCCAAGCCGGGCATGGGCTTCGACGAGGGGTTCATGATCGTCCGCAACGAGATGGAGCGCGTGCTGGCCGTGCTCCGCGCCCGCAACGGAAAGGAGGCCTGACCATGGCGGCCCGCAAGCGCGCGAAGAATCCGCACAAGGAGTTTCGGGTCCTGTCGGCGACGGCCATCCTCGGCTACGGGTTTCCTGAAAGCTCGTTCCGCGAAGGCCTGCGCCGCCGGCCCCACCTCATCGGCGCCGACGCCGGCTCGACCGACCCCGGCCCCTACTATCTGGGGGCGGGGAAGTCCTTCACCGACCGCGCGGCGGTCAAGCGCGACCTCCGCTTCATGCTGACGGCCGGCGTCCGGCTGGGCATTCCCGTCGTCGTCGGCAGCGCCGGGGGCAGCGGCGCCCGGCCTCATGTCGACTGGTGCGAGGAGATCATCCGTGAAATCGCCGGCGAGGAGCGCCTCACGTTCCAATTGGGCGTCATCTACGCCGACGTCGCCAAGGACCGCGTCCGGCGACACCTCCGCAGGGGCGAGATCGTCCCGCTGACCTACGTCCCGCCGCTGACCGAGGACGCCCTCGACGCGTCGGTCCATCTTGTCTGTCAGATGGGCGTCGAGCCCATCCAGAAAGCCCTGGCCGCCGGTTGCCAGGTCGTGCTGGCCGGGCGGTGCTACGACCCGGCCGTCTTCGCCGCCCTCCCTATCATGCTCGGCTACGACCCCGGCCTGGCTATTCACATGGGCAAGATCCTCGAATGCGCGGCCATCGCGGCGACGCCTGGGTCGGGCGCCGACTGCGCCTTCGCCCGGCTCCGGGAGGACGCGTTCGTCCTCGAGTCGCTCAACCCGAAGCGCCGCTTCACCAAGGTCTCGACGGCCGCCCACACCCTCTACGAGAAGACCGACCCCTATCATCTGCCCGGCCCCGGCGGCGCGCTCGACCTCACCGGATGCTCGTTCAGGGAGCTTCCCGGCGGCAAGGTCGAGGTCCGCGGCAGCCGCCACGTCAAGACCGGCCCCTACCATGTCAAGCTCGAAGGCGTGCGCCGGGTCGGCTGCCGCACGATCGCCGTAGCCGGCACGCGCGATCCGGTCATGATCCGCGAGATCGACGGGATCCTGAGCGGCGTCCAAGCCCAGGTCAAGGATATCCTCAAGGCCGAGAAGGTCGAAGGCCGCGTCGTCTTCCACGTCTACGGCAAAAACGGGGTCATGGGCGCCCTCGAGCCCGAGACGCGCATCCGCGGCCACGAGCTGGGGATCGTCATCGAGGCCGTCGGGCCGACCCAGGCCGAGGCCGACTCGGTCTGCAGCCTGACCCGCTCGACGCTCCTCCACTACGGCTATCCCGGCCGCATTGCGACGGCCGGCAACCTGGCCTTGCCTTTCTCGCCCTCCGATGCCAGAATGGGGGAGGTCTTCGAGTTCTCGGTCTATCATCTGATGCCGCTGGCCCGGCCGGACGATTTTCCGGTCCGGACGGTCCGCCTGCGGGGCGGGAAGGAGTCCCGATGAAGCGCCCCATCACGGCCGCCGCCAAAGTCATCCGTTCCAAGAACTCCGGGCCCTACGAACTGACCCTGGACATCCTGTTCAAAGACCGGGCCCACTTCGAGCTCTTCCGCCGCCGGAGGATCATCACCAAGAGAAAGATCGCCGCGCTCTATAAACGGCCCGTCGCGGACATCCTCAAGATTGTCTACTTCGAGCCGTCGAACGCCCTCAAGATCACCCTGCGTCGGCCCATCCCCTCGGGCGACGCCGGCGAGACGGACATCTACGGGGCCCAGCAGCACGCCCCGCTCCTGAGCCTGACTTATTGAGCGGGTTCCGGGATGAAGATCAGCCCCGCCACTGTCCACCGCGAGACGCTGCTTTACGCCACCTATTACGCGCCGCGCGGCAGCATCCGGCTGTACATGGTCGCCGCCGAGCTGGCCCAGAAATACCTGACCCCGACCGACCTCCTCATCGGCATCCTGGGCGCCGAAGGATCGGGCAAATCGACCCTGATCAAGGGGCTGTTCCCGGGCCTGGAGCTGACCAACGACGACGAGGGCATCAACGTCCGGCCGACGCCGCTGTTCGACTTCGCCCCGGCCGACCCGTTTTCCGGCCACACCTTCCACGTCGACGCCCGCTACGAGCTGGCGTTCCGCCAGAAGTACGAGCTGGCCGAAGCGATCACCAAGGCCGTCTCCCATAAGCGGCGGGTTGTCGTCGAGCATTTCGACCTCATCTACGAGGCCCTCGGCCACAACGCCCAAGTCCTGGTCGGGATCGGCGAGGAGATCATCGTGGCCCGGCCGACCGTCTTCGGCCCCTTCCCCCGGGCCATCAAGACGGTCGTCGACAAGACGATCCGCTACCGGCTGATGGCCCATTCGGCCGAGGACATCACCTGCATGGTCCTCCAGGAGGACTACAAGATTGCCTTCCCGCCCCTCCACTCCGACGTCCGCCAGGGCTTCGTCCTCAACTTCAAGGAACGTCCCGACGTCGACCTCCACCAGCTCGAAAAGAAAGTCCTGGACATCATCGCCAAGGACGTTCCGCTCGCGCCCTGCGGGGAGAACACCCTCGGCATCGGCGGGCACTCGATGCCCTGCACGGGGACGAGAACGCACGTCTCCTCGAGCGGGCAGATCGAGAACTTCCGGCTGATCAAAGAGTACCGCTACGACCAAATGAGCAGGGAATACTACGTCATCGGCCTGGTCGGCAAGAGGGGAGAGCAGGCCTTCGAGGACCTGATCGACGTCGAGGAGATCTACGAATGACGAGCGTCTTTCCTTTAGGCCGGGACCGGGCTCGCTACCGGAGGCTCGATGTCCGGGGGGGCGTCCGCGCCGTTCGGGGGGGCACGCCGGCCGTTCGAATCGCGGACGGCGCGCTGGCAGCGTTGGCCGGCGAGGCGTTCACCGACCTGGCCTTCGGCCTCAAGCCGGAGTTCCTGGCGGCGATGCGGCGGATCATGGAAGACCCGGCGGCCTCGGACAACGACCGCTTCGTGACCGAGGCCGTCTTGCGGAACGCGGTCATCGCGGCCGAGGGCGTCCTGCCGCTCTGCCAGGACACGGGCTCGATCCAGGTCTTCGCCCGGCGCGGCCACCGCATCCTGACCGCCGGGCGCGATGAGGCGGTCCTGGCGGCCGCCGCCGCCCGCGTATACGCCACGCGCAACCTGCGTTATTCGATCATGGCCCCGCTCACGGTGATGGACGAGGTCAACACGGGGACGAACCTGCCGGCCCAGATCGATATCGAAGCCGTGGAAGGGGCGGAATACCGCTTCTTCTTCGCGGCCAAGGGCGGCGGCTCGTCCAACAAAACCGCGCTGTTCCAGGAATCGAAGGCCCTGCTCGAAGACGAAGCGCTCGAGAGCTTCCTGGCCGCGAAGATCAGGGCGATCGGCGTCGCCGCCTGCCCGCCCTACCGCATCGCCGTCGTCGTCGGCGGGCTGTCGCCGGAGATGACCCTTAAAGCGGTCAAGCTGGCCTCGGCCGGCTTCCTCGACGAGCTTCCCAAAAAAGGCGGGCGGAAAGGGGCGGCCTTCCGCGACCCGGTCTGGGAAGAGCGGGTGATGCGTTTGGCGCGGGAAACGGGGCTCGGCGCCCAGTTCGGGGGCCGCTGGCTCGCCCACGAGGCGCGCGTCATCCGGCTGCCTCGACACGGAGGCTCGTGTCCGGTCGGGCTGGGCGTTTCCTGCAACGCCGACCGCGGGTTGCGGGGTAAGATCACGGCCGAAGGCGTCTTCCTCGAGAAGGTCGAGCGGCGGCCGGCCCGCTACCTTGACGGCGCGCGGCCGGCCGGGCCCGCGGCCGCGGTCGCCGTCGACCTCGACCGGCCGATGGCCGATGTTCTGGCCGCGCTCCGGGGCCTTACGGTCGGAACTCTGGTCAGACTCTCCGGTCCGCTGATCGTCGCCCGCGACATCGCCCATGCCCGGTTGGCGAAAATCCTGCGCGAGACCGGCGACGTCCCCGATTATTTCAAGCGCCACCCTATCTATTACGCCGGCCCGGCCAAGACACCGCACGGCTCGGCGTCGGGGAGCTTCGGGCCGACGACCGCCCAGCGCATGGACGGCTATATGGACGCTTTCCTCGCGGTCGGGGCCTCGCTCGTTTCGCTCGGCAAGGGCAACCGGACCCCGGCCGCGACTGACGCGCTCAAAGCCCACGGCGGGATCTTCCTGGGCACGATCGGCGGGGCCGCCGCGCTCATCGCCAAGGACCATATCGTCTCGAGCGAGACGGTCGACTTCGCCGAGCTGGGCATGGAGGCGGTCCGGAAGATCGTCGTCCGGGACCTTCCCGCATTTGTCATCTACGACGGCCGTG
This sequence comes from Candidatus Aminicenantota bacterium, assembly GCA_016933355.1. Lineage (GTDB taxonomy): Bacteria > Acidobacteriota > Aminicenantia > Aminicenantales > JAFGBC01 > JAFGBC01. The sequence goes on along the minus strand of JAFGBC010000144.1, from coordinate 17 downwards.
GCGGCGACCTCTACGCT
>JAFGBC010000143.1 GCA_016933355.1 Candidatus Aminicenantota bacterium | reverse complement strand
TCCTTCGAGCCCAAGACGGGCCGCAATTTCTACTTGTTCTTCGAGCTCGCCGAGGTCGACCCGCGGCTGGCGGAGGCGCTGGAGTTCTTCGTCTGGAACGTCCTCCTGCCGGGTGACGGGCTGACCCTGATCACGCCGGTCAAGACCTACCGGATGAAGCCCGAGTCGATCGACGTCCTTCCCAAGCCGAAGCTGGTCGAGCAGTTGACCGGCCTCGTCCGGAGGGACGTCGTCGTCGGCCACGCCGAATACCGGGACGCCGTCGATGAGCTGGCGGCGATGGCCAAGACGCTGGCCTCGGCCATCAGCATGAATGCCGAACACGGGGACACGTTGGATTTCAGCGGCGCCGGCCTGTCCGGCCATCTCGACGGTCTGTCTCTGGAAGACCTCCTGGCCCGCTATCTGGTCCTGCTCGAGAAGCTCCAGAGCCTGCGGCGGCTCGATGAGAAGACCTTCCACGGTTTCGCCGAAACGCTCAAGAGCCAGGAGGGCCGGAAGTACGTCTATCTCTTCTACCAGCAGGAGTTCCTCCCCCTCATCGAGCCCCGGATCCTGTATCAATACATGGACCTCCATCAGGGCCAGCCCGCCGTGCTGACCATGCTCAGCGACATCGCCCACTTCGCGGTCAGCTCGGCCCCACTGGACGTCGCGGCGGCCGAGGCCGCTTATGCCGATGCCTCGACGGCGGTCCATTTCATGTTCTTAACCCGCCGGCCCGAGGACCGTCCCAACGTCCGCTTCGAGGAGCGCGGCGCCGACCTCTTCGCGCCCTTCCGGGAGATGGCCGAGGCCACCGGCGGTTTAGCCCAGAGCTCGGCCAACCCGGTCTTTCTGATGAAGAAGGCCGTCCAGGCCGCGGAAAACTACTACCTTCTCTACTATGCGCCGCGGGGCTACGCCGCCGACGGCGCGTTCAAGACGATCCGGGTTCGCGTCAAGCCGCGCGGCTGCGAGGTCAGCCACCGCTCCGGCTATTTCGCCCGCTAGCGTCAGCCGGCGGCCCCCGCGGGAAGGCCGCCTCAGGCGGGTCGGGAGGCGATCCCGTCGCCCGTCCGGTGGAGACGCAGCCAGCGGAGCGTCGACCTGCGCTCGTGGACGAAATGGCCCTCTCGGGCGACGAGGCTTCTCAGGTAGGCGGCCCGCGGCGGATGAGGCTGGCCGTGGCGGTCCTTGAGGTCCAAGTGGCGGCCGGCTTCCTCCAAGCTGTGGTACCAGAACGAGCCGTCCGCTTTGAAGGAGCCTGAAGCCGCGACGTCGTAGTCCGCGGCTGCGGCGTCCTCCGGAGTGAGAGGGATCTCCGCTTCGGAGGCGACGAGGACCTGGGTCGGGCCGGCCTCCAGGACGCGCCGGAGCGCCGGGCCCGCGCCGATCCGCGTTAAGTGAAGGCTGTTGGAGGCCAGGGCCAGGTCGAAGCCCGCCGCGTCGGCCGCGGGAACGCTCTCCCAGGGGAGGGGGATGACGCGAAGGCCCGAGAGCTCTCGCGCCTTCATCTCGGTCCGGAGGAGGTTCCGCATGGCGGCCGAAGGCTCGACCAGGGTGACCTCGGCGCCGATCCGGACGAGCGGAAAGGCCAAAACGCCGCTCCCGCCCCCGATATCAAGGACGCGCCAGCCGGGGCGGACGACGGCCGCCAAGAGCGCTTGAAGGCCGCGATGGTAGTCCGTGTGGTCGAGCCAGAGCTTGTACCAGGGCGCATATTCGTCCCAGTAATCGACGCTACGGACCGCCGGTTCGGGCGCGCTCATCCTTCGATCTCCTGGACGACGAGATTCGCAAAAAAGAGGTTAGTATAGAGAGAGGGCGGCGACATGTAAAGCGGCGATCGCAGGAACCGATCTCGGCTGCGCTGGAAGGCGTCCCGGCGGGGCTGGAGTCCGGGTGCGGATTGACAGGATCGGTGCCGGCTCCTATTATTCAAGCAGCGAAGGGATTCCCCCTCTGAGGCATAGGGACTTCTTTTTTGAGGAGGCCGCCGTGGGAAAAAAAATCTTTTTGGCAGGGTTCACGGTCGTGACGTTGCTCTCGGCATCCGCCCTGATCGGGTCTGGGCTCGCCCCTGCGCAGGCCCGGAATGCGCGAAGTACGAGTCGAGCCGCGGCAGCGCGGGATCGGGCCGCCATCTGGACGGCGATCGGTCCCGAAGGCGGCCAGGTCGCCGGCCTGGCCAGAAACCCCAAGGCGCCCAACGAGCTCTATGCCGCGCTTTCCGGCTACCCCGGCCAGGTCTTCCGCTCCGTGAACAACGGCGCGTCCTGGACTTTAAGGGGCGTCGTTATGGACCTCATCAATGACGTCGCGATAGACCCTCTCGACTCCCGCAAGATCTATGTCCTCGGCGGCCGGGGCTTCTTCAAGTCCGCGGACCGCGGCGCGACCTTCAGCGAGGTCCGCTTTCCCGCGGGATTCCAGGCCGGCAACGGCCGGATCGCGGTGAATCCCGCCCACCCGGAGATCCAGATCGTCGCCGGCGAATACTACAAGTCCGCCGCCGGCGAAACCCTCATGGCCGTCGCCGGGACGGCCGACGGCGGCGCGACCTGGACGCTTCAGACGTTCGAACCGGCCTCGGCCAGCGGCCGCGCCTACGACGTCGCGATCTCCCCGAAGAATCCCGACCTCGCCTTCGTCTGCGGCTATTTCCAGATGACCGGGGGAGTCGCCACGCCGTGCGTCTTCGTCTCGAGGAACGGCGGGCGGACGTGGAAAAACACGACGACCGCGGGGGCGTTCCAGCCCGAGAACGGCGGTATCTGTTATGGGTTGGCCGTCGACGCTCGTGACGCGAACAGGGCCTATGTGGCCCATGGCCGCGGCGTGGCCCTGACGAGCGACGGCGGCGCGAACTGGAAAGCATCGGCGGTCCATTCGGCCTTCGTGTCCGTCGCGGTCGACGGCTTGAATTCCGGCATCCTTTACGCTCTGATCTCGGGACTGGCGCAGTCTCCGGTAGGGGGCTGCTACAAGAGCAGCGACGGGGGCAAGAATTGGAAGCATCTCGAAGGCCTCTTTTATGGATGGGGCGGACGGCTTCTGGCGAGGGGGCCTCGGGTTCATGCCGCCACGTCCGCCGGCGTCTTTCGGAGCGCGAACGGCGGCCGGTCCTGGAAGGCGAGCCACGCCGGAATGAAGGCGACCGATGTCCCGGCCTTCGCGGTCGCGCCCTCGGCGCCTTCGACGATTTACGCGGGGCCGTATTCCTATGCGTTCTTCAAGACCACCGACGGCGGCCGGACATGGACTCAGAAACAGCTGCCCGGCTCGTCCGACCAATTCCTCAGCGTCGTCGTTCACCCGGCGAACGCCGAAACGGTCTATGTTCTGGCCGGGAGCGGCAGCCCCTCCCATGTCTACAAGTCGACGGACGGCGGGGCGTCCTTCACGAGCGTCTTTACCCACAACGGCAGAAACCTCGCGTTGAGCCCCGGCAATCCGAAGATCGTCGTAGTGGCCGGACAGGCGGAGGGCATGGCCAGCGACCCCCCCGTCCGGGGGATACACATCAGCAGGAACGGCGGCGCGACCTGGACGAGCATCAAGATCAGGGACGACGCCTACAGCGCCGCCGAAGCCGCGGCCCTTGACCCCAAGAACGGGAATATCATTTATGTCGTGGGTGCGTCCGCGGCGGGAAGCCCCGTCTGCTACAAGAGCGCGAACGGCGGCGCGAGCTGGACCCTGCTCGCCGTGCCGACGCAGCAGACTCCCTTACGTGTCGTTATCGATCCCGTGGATTCGAAGATCGTCTACATCGGGAGCTGGGACGGCCTCTATCGGAGCGGGGACGGAGGCGCGACCTGGGCGGAAACCGGCGATTTCTTCGACGTGAGGACGCTGGTCATCAACAAGCGCAATCCGCAAGAGGTCTTCGTCGGCTATCCCGGCGGGGTCTATCGCAGCACGGACCGCGGCCTGACCTGGTCATCGTTCATCGACGACCTGGTTACGTATCAGACCCAATGGCTGGATATCGACGCCAAGAACAGGGTCCTCTACGCCGGGACCGTGTGCGGCGGCATCCGCCGCAGGAAGATCTAGGCCGTCCAGGATCGCTTCCCGGTCGGCCCGGAAGTCGGCGTTGTCGATGGGGTCGCAGCCGAGGCTCGTGACTTTTTTGGCCGGCTCGAGCCCGCCCTCGGGATCGGCCTTTGTCCGGCGAGGGAGGCGCTATTCGTCGAGGAGCCTCTTTTCGCCCTGGAGGGCGCGGATCGCGGCGACGTCCTGGGAGACCTCGATGACGCCCCGGTAGGCGCCGTCCTTGTCGTAGACCGGAAAATAGCGGATGTGGATGAAGCGGCCGCCCCGCTGGATCCAGAACTCGGCGACGTCGCGGGTCTTGTCCTTGAAGGAGCGGACGATTTCCTCGACGACGTGGACGCTTTTCGGAGGATGGCAGTTCTGGACGGCGCGGCCGATGACGCCCGGGCTGCGGGGGAAAATGCGCTCCTTGCTGTCGGAGTAATAGGCGACGCGGTCGTTCTCGTCGACGAAGGTGACGTCGACCGGGAGGCGTTTCAGCATGAGATCGATCTGTTCCGGCGTCAGTCGGCCGGTCGAGAGCTCGATCGTTTCGGCGGGCGGCCCGCTCGCCGTCCCGTAAGTCGGGGCGGCGGCCGGGGGGGGCGGCCCCTCGTCCTTCGCGCCGGCCGCCGCGGCGAGCGCGGCGTCCCAAACGACGCCGGGCGTCACCCAGGCGTAGCCGATCTCGGGCTCGCCCTGCTTGATCCGGGCCCACTCGACCGAGGAAAGCTTGCGGGCCGAGGCCGGGTAGAGGATGTTCTCCTCGAGAAAGGCGAGCTTCTTCACGGCCCCGGAGAGCGTCTTGACGGCCTCCGCCGCTCGGGTCCATCTCGAGGCCTCGAGGTCGGCCTCGACGCCCCGGATCATGGCGCGGACCTCGTCGTGCTTGCCCCACATGACCTTGGCCGGCCCCGTGAAGCCCTTGGCCTCGAGGGCGGGGAAGAGCTGGTTCTCCTTGCGCGCATAGTGCTTTTCGTATTCCTTGAAGCGGGCCAGGACCGCGGCGAAGCGTTCGACCGCCTCGGCGTCCGGGGCGCCCTTGTCCAGCGGCTTGGCCGCCCGCTTGAGCTCCTTGAGGACGGCCTTCGCCTCCCGGTTCTCGGCGACGAAGGTATGGATGGGATGGCCGGGCACTTTGCCCGGCTTTCCGGCCTTCTTGAGGGCCTTGTCGAAAACCCGGGCGTGGACGTCGCACAGGCGCTGGACCTCCTCGACGGGAAAGCCCTCGGCGATGAGGGCGTTCTCCATGTCGGCGATCTCTTCGGGCGTGACGTCTTTGATCAGCTTGGCGAAGGTCTTGCGGAGCTTCTCGGCCGGGACGCCGGCGTGCAGGTCCTTGACGATCCCCTTGAGGGTTTCCCGGCGCCGAAGGCGCTCGTCGTCTCTGTCTTCCTTCATGGCGGCTTCTCCCCATAGATCAGGATTCATCCCATCCTACTCGGCCGGGCGAAATAGAGTTGACTCCAAATGTCCTCATCGCCCGGCTCGTACTCGGGGAGCAGCAAGGATTATGCAATGTCTATTCTGCTCCCCGCAGTATTTTCCCCGAAGCCCGGCCCGGCGTCCTTGACTTCGGTCAATTCGCCGGCCGCGCTCCGGACGGCGGCCGTCGCCGCTACTCTTTGACCAGGCGGAGCCGGTAGACGGGAGCCGGCTTCTCCTCGAGGGCGCGGGCCGCCCAGAGCATGCCGCGCTGGACGATCGTCCGCGCCTCGGGAACGTCGAAGTCGGCCGCGACGTGGCCGAGCGACGTGTAGAAGACGCGGCCCTTCCCGTAAGGCTTCTTCCAGACGACGGGCATGACGACGCCCTTGGTCCAGGGCGCGTGCTCGCCGGAGAAGGTCGTCGAGGCCAGGACGTTGTTACCGGGGTCGACGAGCATGAAGTACTGCTCGGAATGCATCTTGAAATCGGACAGCCCGGCCGTGATCGGATCCTCGGGGTTGACGATGTCGACCTCGTAGTCGATGACGCCGCCGGGGTGGGCCGCCCAAGCGCCGCCGACCATGAACTCGTACTCGGTGTTGCTGCGGAATGAGTCGGCCATGCCGCCGTGCCAGCCGGCCATCCCGACGCCGCCCCTGATCGCGTCGAGGAGCCCTTTCTCCTGCTGGGGCGTGATCGTCGACATCGTGAAGACCTGGACGATGAGGTCGAGCGCCTTCATCTTGGCGGCATCGAGATAGGAATCGAGCGTCGTCGAGATCTCGACCTCGAAGCCCTGTTCGGCCAGCCAGGGCGCGAAGATGTCGACGCATTTCTTGGGCTCGTGGCCGTCCCAGCCGCCCCAGACGACCAGGGCTTTCCTCCGGCCGCCGACGCCCAGCGTTTCCGTCTGGGGGACGGCCGGGGACAGCTCCTGGACCCAGATGTTCCGGAAGCGGGTCGGGTTCCCGTGGTCCTGGAGCGAGATCGGGAGCCGGTCGGGATGGGCTTTATAGGGAGGCCGCGCCTTGTGGGCGGTTGGGCCGGTCAGTACGGCGTTGTCGTGGACGAGGATTCCGTTGTGATGGACCGTCATCCGGGCCGGCTCGAGGAGGACGCCGTCGGGGGAGAAGCGGGGGCCGCGGAACACGATGTCGTAGCTCTGCCATTCGCCGGGCGGCCGGCAGGCGTTGACCCGGGGCGGGTGTTGTCCGTAGATGGCCGCCGCCTGGCCGTCGGCGTAAGTCCTGTTGTTGTAGGAATCCAGGATCTGGACTTCGTAGGCGTCCATCAGGAAGACGCCGCTGTTGCCGCGGCCCTGGCCTTCGCCTGCCACGACGGCCGGGGTCGCCCATTCGACATGAAGGCGGCAGTCGCCGAACTTCTGACGAGTCCGGATCGAGCCCGTCTTGGCGACGACTTCCATCCAGCCGTTCTCGACCTTCCAGCGGGCCGGTCCGCCCTTCTCGCCCTCCCAGCGTTCGAGGCTCCGGCCGTCGAAGAGGACTACGGCGTCCGCCGGAGCGGGCGTCGGGGGTCCGGCCGGTCCCGGGTCGACGACGGGCGGGACGGGCCGGTTCATGTCGTGGACGGCCCACTCCTGGTCCGGGCCGCCCCGGACCGAGGCCAACGCCAGGACCCCGATCGCGGCCAAACCGATGGAGGCGGGAATAAGGAAGCGCGTCATGGCCGGCGTCCTCCGCGCCCGCTCAGAGCGACCAGCCGGACCGGTATCCCTTGTGGACGAACGGGTCGGCCGCCGGGACATTGGGGAAGCGCATGTTCTCGCTGTCCCAGGCGAGGACGACCTTCTCGTCCTTGAAGCGGAGCGCGATGTTGCCCAGGAGCATCATCTCGGTCAACGGCGCCGCGTAGCTGAAGTCCGTGGTCGATTTCTTGCCGGCCTTGATGGCCGCGATCCACTCCTCGTGGATGCCGGGGGAGCGGGGGATGGTCTTGTCGGGCCGCTTGTAGTCCTTCATGAGCCGGTCGGGGAGGAGGCGGGGGCTCTCGCCGTAGGTCGAGCAGATGAGCATCCCCTTGTCGCCGACGAAGAGGCAGCCGCCGCCGTCGTCGCCCATCATCAGGCCGTCGGCGAGGGCGGCCGGCCGGGGCGGCGTCAGCCCGCCGTCGTACCAGGTCAGCCGGACGGGAGGCATCTTCCCGCGCTCGGGGAATTCGTAAGTCACGACCTCGGCCAGCGGGTAAGCGTCCTTGGTGAAGGGTGTGCCGCTGGCTTGGACGCTCTTGGGCGCGCCCAGCTTGAGGGCCCAGAAGGGCTGATCGATGAGGTGGGCGCCCATGTCGCCCAGCGCGCCCGTCCCGAAATCCCACCAGCCGCGCCAGACGAAGGTGTAGAAGGCCGGGTGGTAAGGCCGCCAGGGCGCCGGACCGAGCCAGAGGTTCCAGTCCAGGTTGGGCGGCACCGAGGGGATCTCGGTCGGCGCCTCGATTCCTTGGGGCCAGATCGGGCGGTTCGTCCAGACGTGGACCTCGCGCACGGCTCCGATGGCGCCGTCCCAGATCCACTCGCAGATGAGTCGCGCGCCCTCCTTGGCGTGGCCCTGGTTCCCCATCTGGGTGACCAGGTTGCGGGCCTTGGCCTCCTGGGCGAGAAGGCGGGCTTCCTTGATCGTGTGGGTCAGGGGCTTCTGGACGAAGGCGTGTTTGCCCATCTTCATGGCCGTCAGGGCGGCCACGGCGTGGGTGTGGTCGGGAGTTGAGACCGTGACGGCATCGATGTCCTTGACCTTGTCCAGCATCTCCCGGAAGTCTCGGAAGCGGGCGGCTTTGGCGAAATTAGCCTTTTGCTCGGGCGTCGGCTCGTCCCATTTAAGGAAACGCTCCATCATGGCGTCGTCGACGTCGCAGAGGCCGACGATGTTCTCCGAGCTGCAACTGACGATGTCCGAAGCGCCCTTGCCCCAGACGCCGATGCAGCCGATGTTGAGCGTGTCGCTCGGGGCCTGGTAGCCCGGTCCGCCCAGGACGCGGCGGGGCACGATCACGAAGCCGGCGGCGGCCGCGGCGGCGGCGCCGGCGGTCTTGCCCATGAATTCGCGGCGGGTCAGGTTGGCCGGCGGGATGGAATCGGTCTTGCGGGAATCGGACATGGCGGTCCCTCCTCAGAATAATAGGATGGCGTTGATCATTCCCCATAACTATAGGCCCGGAGCTTTCCCCGAGTCAAGGCGGTGTCCCGAACGGCGGAATCCCGGCCGGCCGAAACACTTTGACAACCGCGGCGTTATTCCCTATCCTCAAAATGTAAGGATAGTCTTCATGGCCGGACAGAAACAGGCGTCGGTGGCCGTCATCTACAACTTCCTGGGCAAGGACCAGTATGAAATCCTCCGTCAACAGGTCCGCGACGGCGAGGTCGTCTCGCCGACGGGCGACCCCAAGGACATCGAGAAGATCGCTACCCTGCGGGAAGAGATCGACGCGATCGTCCGCGCCCTGCGCGAGAAGGGCTTCGCCGTCCGGGCGATCAACATCAAGGACGATTTCGTCCGTCTCTACACGGCGCTGACGTCTCCCCGGCCCGACGTCGTCTTCAACCTCGTCGAGTTCTTCAACGACGATCCGATGCAGGAGGACCGCGTCCCGGCGCTCTACGACCTTCTCCGCCTCCCTTACACCGGCTCCCCGCCCCTGACCCTGGCCCTCTGCCAGAGGAAAGGGCTCGCCAAGCGCATCCTGAAAGCGTCTCACATCCCGATCCCTCGCTACTTCCTGGTCAAGGAAGAGCCGGTGCCGCCCAAGCCGGCCCGCTTGCGCTATCCGCTCATCGTCAAGCCCGCCTGGGAGGACGCCAGCGCGGGCGTCGACGAGCGGTCCGTCGTCGACGACCGCGCCCAGCTCGAAAGCCGGGTGCACTGGATCCTGACCGAGTTCAAGCAGCCCGCCCTCGTCGAGGACTTCATCGAGGGCCGGGAGCTCGGCGTCTCCGTCCTGGGTAACGGAAATCCGCGGGTCCTTCCGGTCGAGGAGATGGACTTCTCGCGGGTCTCGCCCAAATACCGGGGCATCATCAGCTTCGAGTCCAAGTGGAATCCCCTCAGCGAGGCCTTCCATCAGGGCGAGCTGGTCTGCCCGGCCAAGCTGAGCCGGTCCGTCGAGGCTAAGATCCGGTCGATCGCGATCCGGACCTACCAGACCCTGGGCTGCCGCGACTACGCCCGCATCGACATGCGCCTCGACAAGAACAAGAACGTCTTCGTCCTGGAGGTCAACCCCAACCCGGACCTGACGGAGGGCGTCGCCTTCATGTCCTCGGCCCGGGCGGCCGGCATCTCCTTCGGCGACGTCTTGGAGACGATCGTCGGGGAGGCGCTCAAGCGGCGGGGGCAATCCCCGCCCGACGGGCCGACCGAGACCGACGAGCGAGAGACGCCATGACCGATATTCAGCAGCTGCTGTCGAACAAGGAAACCAAGAAGCTCGAGGTGTTGACGACGCCGCTCAACCGGCTCGGGCTCGACTTGAACCGCTCGATCCTGCGGCCCCCGATCGACCGGCTGCTGGCCCGCATCCGGCGGCGCGGGATCCGGCTGAAGCCGCATTTCTACTTGGGCGAGGACTGGGGGAGCGTTCCCGGCACGACCAACATCGAGATCGGCTTCTACGACGCCGACCCGCTCCTCAAGGAGCTGAACAAGGACATCAACGGCTGGTTCAACGATTCCCGCGTCATCGACTACCTGCTCCGCCACGAGACGGGCCACATCTTCTGCTACGCCCACCGGCTGTACACGCTGGCCGAGTTCCGGAGGGTCTTCGGCATCAAGGGCAGCTTCTTCGAGACCTACCCGGCCACCGACCGCTATCGGCCCCATCCCTGGAGCCGCGATTTCGTCAACCCCAACCGGGATCATTACGCCCAGAAACATCCCGACGAGGATTTCGCCGAGACGTTCGGCGTCTGGCTCTCCCTTCCCTCCGACTGGAAGAAGGCCTATAAGAACAGGCGGCGGGCCGTCCATAAGCTGGAATACGTCGCCAAGCTGGTCGACCGCTACGGCGACCGGCCGCCCTCGGCGCCTCCCGATTACGACAACCTCGACGCGCCCATCGATTCCATCCAGGCGACCGTCGCCGAGGTCCTCGGCGCCTCGCTCCGGAAATACCGGGCGAAGGCTACCGGCTACATCGACCTCCTGCTGAAGAAGATCGGCCGCTACCGGACGCGCCCGATCGAGACGGGCATGATCCCCCTGGCCGAGGTCCTCTCCACCCACCGCAAGTTCCTGATGGACGCCATGATCCGCAACTCCGGCGTGACCTCGGCCCAGGCCTCGTCGCTGATCGGCAAGATGGCGACCCGCTCGGCCGCCATGCATCTCCACATCCCTCTGGCCAGGTTGGACAAGGCCCTGATCGACGTCGCGTCCCTGGCTTCCACCCTGGCCGCGAACTACGCCGCGACCGGCGTCATCCTGCCCTGAATCGCGGCGTCGGGTCGGCCTTAGCGGACGCGGATGAAGATGTTCTTGAAGGCGAGCGGGGTGCTGTGCGCCTGGAGCTCGAGCTGCCCCGTCGGATAGATCGGCTTGTCCCGTTCCCAATAGTTTTCCATGACGACGTCGTCCACGACCAGGTCGCCGTTGAGCCAGACCGTGACCCGCTCGCCCGTCATCCGGATTCGGAACGTGTTCCAGGTCCCGACCGGGTTGTCGGCGGGCCGCAACGGCTTTGAAGGGTGGGTCAGGTTGTTGTAGAGCCCTCCCGAACCCTCGGGCCAGCGGGCCGGGTCCCAGATCTGGACCTGGGGAGAGCCGCGCAGATAGACGCCGCTGTCCCCCTGGGGCTCGATCTTCCAGTCGAGGAAGAGCTCGAAGTCGGCGTAGTCCCGCGCCGTGCACAGGCTGTGGCCCTGGCCGTCGAAGGCGAGCGCTCCGTCGACGGCCCGCCAGTGGCGCCGCATGTCCTCGTCGGCCGCCTCCTGGGCCCTGCGGAGCGCGTCGGCCGTCATCCTGGCCCTGGCCGGAGGGTCTCCGACTAGGCCTTTCCAGCCCGCGAGCGTCCGTCCGTCGAAGAGCGGGACGAAGCCTTCGTCGGCGAGAAGCGCGGCGGCGTGCGCCTCGGCCCGCCGGATATCGTGTTCGACGCCCAGGAACGGGACGGCTTTCTTCAAGGCGATGACGGTCTCCAGCCCTTCCAGACCCTGGACGCCGGGGCGGGGGAGGGCGATGCGGAGCACGGCCTCGGCGGCGACGTCGCGGAGCCCGGGGTCATCCAGCGCGGCCGCGGCCAGGGCCAGGCTCTCAGGGGACCGGACCTCGCCGAGGGCGGGCAGGAGGATCTTCCTTTCTCCGGCTTGGAGGGCGGTGTCCCAAGCCTCGGCTAGGACGCGGCGCCTGTCGTCGGGCTTCAGGGAGGCGTCGCCCGACAGCCGGGCGATGCCCTGGGCGGCCAGGTTGCGGGTTTTGAGGTCGGAACTCGCCTTGAAAAGGACGAGCAGCGGGTCGAGCGCGGACGCCTCGGGCCAGCGGGAGAGCGCATAAACGGCCACGGCCTGCACGAGCGGGTCGGCGTCCCGGGTGGCGGCCAGCGTGACGCCGAGCGCCTTCGATCCTCCCAGCCTGGGAAGGACGCGGAGAAGGTCGGCCCGTTTGCCGGGCGTCGCGTAAGCGACGGCCGCCAGGATCGGGTCGGTCCGGCGCTCGGGGTCCGGAACCCGGAGGGCCGCGGCGGCCAATGCGTTCTGGAGCGGGGCGGCATCCGCCGGATTCCCGCTTCCCAGGAAGATCTCCATGAGGCGGGGCAGGTCCTGGGCTCGGGAGACGCCCGCGAGCGCCCCGAGCGCGGCCCTGCCCAGTTCCGGCGGCTCGGCGCCGACCAGATCGAAAATCCTGTCCGCTTGATCTTGAGCGCCGCGCGCGGCCAGGACCTCGATGAGCGCGATCTTGCCCGAGGTCGGAGCCGCGTCGAGGAGCCGGGCCGATTCGGCGATGGCCAGTGCGGAAGGCGCGGCGAGCAGGGCGTCCTTGACGACGGCGATCTCCTCCGGGCTTCCCGTGTATAAAAAGGGCGTGAGCTCCGGGATCGCGTCGTCTCCGGCCATGCGCCGCAGGGCCGCCATCGAGGCCAGCCGGACGCCCGGGGCTGCGTCTCCGAGTCCGGAGCGGACGGCCGGAAGGGCGGCGGGGTCGCCGCGCCGGCCCAGCATGACGAGGATCTCGGGCCTGATCTCGGGGGCCGTGTCGTTGAGTTTCTCCAGCCAGCGGCCGGTCGATTCGGGCGCGGGGAGGGCGGCGGCCAGCGCGAGCGCATGGGCGCGATAGTCCTTGTCCCCGGAGTCGACGGCCTCCAGGAGCGTGTCGAGCGCCGCAGGCCCGAGGATGTCGCAGACAAGGCTCAGCCCTTGCGCGCGGATCTGGCTCTCGGACGGATGGACGAAACTGCCGATCACGCCGCGCCCGATCTCCAGCGCGGGTTCGCGCTCGCCGTTCTCGAAGAGCCGTCTGCCGAAGAGCAGCAGCAACGACGGGATTTTCATCCTCTCCGCTGCCGGAGCGAGGAGACGGACTCGTTCGAACGCGGACGCGGCGCCGGGATCGCCGCTCGAGGCCAGAGCCTCGAGGGCCGCTAGACGGACGGCGTCATCGCCGCTGCCGGAACAAGCGAGGAGAGACGGGACGGCCCTGAGGCTCCGCATCCGGCCCAGGGCCTGGATGAGCGCCGGCTTCGTTTCGCGGGTCGCGCCGTTCAGGGCGCGGAGAAGCGCGCGCTCGGCCTCCTCGCCTCCGATCGAGGCCAGTGCGCCGGCGGCGGCCTCAGCGGTCCGGGCGTCTTTCAGACAGTCGGACAGCCGGCGCACCGCCTCTCGTCCTCCGGCCCGACGGATCTCGTCGATGAGAAAGGCTTTGACTTCGGTCGGCGTCGCGCTCTTCAGAGCCTCGGCCAGCGCCTTGACCAGGGCGTTCCGTTCCGCCTCGGCCCCGGGCCTCGCCGCGTGGACGACGAGGGCGTCGAGCGCGAAGCGGGCGGGCGCGTCGTCGGCCGCCCCGGCCGGGACGAGCCGCCCGCAGAGTCCGGCGACGGCTCCGGGTCCCAGCGCGATGAGCTCCGCCGCCAAGGAATCCCGCTCCGCGGCCGTCGCGGCCGGGAACCGGAGCAGAAGGGCTTCGAGGGAGGGACGGGCGGGGCGAACGTCGCCGGGACGGTCGGCCGCGTAGGAAAGGACGGCTAGGGCGAGCGCCGCCCCCAGAGCGGCGGCCGCCGCCGTCGGGGAGCGGCGTCGGGACGGTGAGCCGGATGGTGTCCTCATCTCTTTACGTCCAGGGCGCCCGCGGCGGCTCGTCGATCAAGCGGTTCGCCGCGTCGTCTCCGATGAACTGCTCGCGCGCGCCGTCGTAGCGGAGACGGCGGCCGAGCCGGACCGCGATCTTGGCCAGGTTGACGAGCGTGCAGGAGCGGTGTCCGTTCTCTTCGTTGAGCGGAAATTTCCGGCGCTCGCGGACGGCCCGGCCGAAGTCGGGGTCCTGGGGCTCGGGGTCGGGCGCCTCGGTCAGGATATCCTTCAGGTCGGGGAGGTCCGAGCGCAAGCCCGGCCAGAGCCGTCCCGACGGTCCCTGGAGGAAGGGCGCCTCGGGATCGGCGTCCTCGCCGTCGAGGACGATCTCGCAGCCGTCCGCGTAGCGGAGCGTCACCCGGCGCCAGGCGCCGCAAGCGTCGGGATGCTGCTGGGGGGCGTCGGCCTCTATGTCGACCGGGCTCTCGCCGTCCTTGTCGAGAAGGTACTGGACGGGGTCGAGGTAGTGCTGGCCCATGTCGCCCAGCCCGCCGCCGTCGTAATCCCAGTAGCCGCGGAACGTCCCGTGGACGCGGTGGGGATGGTAGGGCCTCTCGGGGGCGGGGCCGAGCCAGAAATCGTAATCGAGGTCCGCGGGGACCGGCTGGGGCGGGAGCCAGGTTTTGCCGCACCAGTAGAACTTCCAGCTGAACCCGGTCGCCCGGCCGATCGTGACCCTGAGCGGCCAGCCCAGCCGCCCGCTCCGCACGATCTTCTTGACGGGCGCAACCTCGCTCGCGAGGCCATAGAACCGGTCCATGAACCGGAACCAGGTGTTGACGCGCAGGATCCGTCCGTTGCGGCGGACGGCGTCGACGAGCTTGCGGCCTTCCCCGATCGTCCGCGTCAGGGGCTTCTCGCACCAGATGTCCTTGCCGGCCTCGGCGGCCGCCGCCGCGATCAGGGCGTGCCAGTGGGGCGGGGTCGCGACGTGGACGATGTCGATGTCGCAGCGGGCCAGGACGTCGCGGAAATCGCGGTAGCCCCGGACGCCGGGACCGGCGGCTTCGAGCGCCTTCCGCAGGTGGCCGGCGTCGACGTCGCAGACGGCCAGGAGCCGGGCGCCGGGGTAGGTCAGGTGGCCCAGTCCCATCCCCCCGACGCCGATGACCGCTTTCGTCAGCTCGTCGGAGGGAGCCCGGAATCCCGCGCCTCCCAGGACGCGGCGGGGGACGATCGTCCACCCGGC
>JAFGBC010000366.1 GCA_016933355.1 Candidatus Aminicenantota bacterium | reverse complement strand
CGGCGAAGAGGTCATGAGCCTGCTCGGCGAGCTCCACGAGAACGGGACGACGATCGTCATGGTCACCCACTCCCAGGCCTACGCGGATTACAGCCAGCGCATCATCTACCTCTTCGACGGCCAGATCGTCTCCGAGAACATCCAGAAGAAGTTCAAGCTCTGAGCCGGCCGACGCGCGCGGCGGCGACGGCCGGCGCGGGCGCGGCTGAAAGGAACGGACGCATGGGCCGCTACACGAGCCTGAAAGACGCGTTGGGCGAGATCGCCGCCGGCCCCGAGGTCCGGCTCCAGTCCGGCGGCGGCGATTGGGGGGCCGGGGACCTTCTCCGCTCGCTTCCCGAAGCCAAGCTCGAGCGCCGCGTGCATTTCATGCCGGGATTCTACATCGCGGCCGTGAGCGACTCGGGATGCCTGGGCGAGGTTCTCTATCGTATCAAGAGGAAAAGCGCGTAAGGAGGCCCTGATGAGAGAAGTCGTCCTTCAAATCCCGACCCTGGACACCGAACAGAACATCGAGATCGAGGTCAAGATCAACGGCAAGAAGCGGACCCTGCGCTACCGCGTGGAGATCGTCGGCCTGACCGGCGACGACACGGTCGTCGAGGACCGGGTCAGCCTCCTGCGCCGGGTCATCCGCGAGCACGACAAGGACTGGGAGCTCATCCAGATCGGGGCGCCGGTCCGGGACCGGATCCCCGTCATGTTCCGCGAGAGGAGGGGCGACCCACGAGAAAGGGTGTTGGCCGAGCGCTTCGAGAAGGCGGCGGGATGATCAAGCTGCGCGGCATCTCTAAGTTTTACTCGACGGGCTACGTCAAGACCTTCGTCCTGCGCCACATCACCCTCGATATCGCGGAGGGCGAGTTCGTGACCGTCATGGGCCCCTCGGGCGCCGGGAAATCCACGCTCCTCCACATCCTGGGCATGCTCGACACGCCGTCCGAGGGGGAGTATTTCTTCTACGATCAACCCGTCCACCGGATGACGGACCGGCAGCTCACGGAGCTTCACAAGCACCGGATCGGGTTCGTCTTCCAGAGCTATCATCTGATCGACGACCTCACGGTCTACGAAAACCTGGAGACGCCGCTCCTCTACAAGAAGATCAAGGCCGCGGAGCGCAAGGGACTCGTCGCCGACGCCCTGGACCGCTTCGCGATCGTCGGCAAGAAGGACCTCTTCCCCAACCAGCTCTCGGGCGGGCAGCAGCAGCGGGTGGCGATCGCCCGGGCCCTCATCACCAAGCCGAAGCTCATCCTGGCCGACGAGCCGACGGGCAACCTGAACTCTCGGGAGGGCAAAGAGGTCATGGACATGTTCAAGGAGCTCAACCAGGCCGGGACGACGATCGTCCAGGTAACCCATTCCGAGCTGAACGCGGCCTACGGCCGGCGGACGATCCACCTCCTCGACGGGTGGATCCAGACTTAGGCCCGGAGCGCGCGGGGGAGGATGTCCATGAAGCTAGCACGAACCGCGACGGCCGCCCTTCTCTGCCTGGCCGGCGGCCTCTGGCCGCAGCAGGGGCGGGAGATCCACCTCAGCCTGGACGGCTGCATCCGCCACGCCCTGCAGAACAACATCAACCTCGCCGCCGAGGTCCTGACGCCCCGCATCGACGAGGAGACGGTCGGCCTGGCCAACGAGGTCTTCCTTCCCCGTCTCAGCCTCTCGCTGGCCCAATCGAGCCGGAACTCCGCGTCCTACTCCTGGATCAACGCCTCCGGCACGATTACGACGGCATCCGGGCAATACGCCGTGAACCTGTCCCAGCTCCTGCCCACGGGCGGCCGCCTCGAGGCCAACCTGACCTCCTACAAGACCGACAGCACGGAAAGCTTCCTGACCATCAACCCGCGTTACGGAAGCACGCTGACTTTCGACTTCACCCAGCCCCTCCTCCGCGGCTTCGGCCCGACGGCGACCCGGAGCCTGATCATCGTGGCCCAGCTCAACCGGAACATCTCCCGGAGCGCCTTCCGGGGGATCGTCATGGACACGGTCACCCGGGTCGAGCAGGCCTATTGGGATCTCGTCTACAGCATCGAGAACCTGAAGGCGAAGCAGGAGTCCCTCAAGTACGCCCGGGACCTTCTCTTCAAGAACCAGAAGGAGCTCGAGGCCGGGCTCATCTCCCCGGTCGAGATTCTCAATGCCAAGGCCGAGGTGGCCGGCCGGGAGGCCGACATCATCCAGGCCGAAGCCGGCGTCCGCAACAGCGAGGACCTCCTGAGGACCCTCATGAACCTCGTCGGGACCGACACCCTCGTCCCGACGGACAGCCCGAAGCTGGAGGAGAAGGCCCTGGCGCTCGACGAGGCCCTCCGCCTCGCGTTCGCCCACCGGCCGGAGCTCGAGGCCGGCCGTATCCGGATCGAGAGCTCGGACATCAACCTGGGCGTCGCCCGCAACGGCCTCCTGCCCAACCTGAGCCTCAACGCCTCCTACTGGAGTCCGGGCGTCTCCGGGACCCGCATCCTCTACAAGGACGACAACCCCCTGACCAACATCATCATCGGCCGCGTGCCGGGCGAGTCGTCCGATGCCCTCAAGGACGCCCTGAACATGCGCTACCGGAATTGGTCCGTTTACCTGACGCTCGACATCCCGCTCGACACCGTCTTGTCGCGCGCGGCGTTCGCCCGGGCGAAGCTCGAAGCCGACCAGGCCGCGCTCCGCTTCAAGAACCTCGAGCAACAGGCCGCCCTCGACGTCCAGACCGCCCTGCGCGCGGTCGAGACGGATTACAGGCGCGCCCTCGGCTACCGGGCCGCCCGGGCGCTCGAGGAGGAGAAGCTCCGCGCCGAGGAGAGGAAGCTCGCGGCCGGCCTTTCGACGAGCTACAACGTTCTCCTCCATCAGCGCGACCTGGCCGCGGCCCGGACGAACGAGCTCAGGGCCCTGGCCGACTACAACCTTTCGCTGGCCCGGCTCGACCGCGCCCT
>JAFGBC010000142.1 GCA_016933355.1 Candidatus Aminicenantota bacterium | reverse complement strand
CGCATCCGATTATAGGGAGCCGGTTGCGAAAAGACAAGGTCAACGCCGGGCTGGTTGACCCGGCCGGGATTTCGCCCTAAGATGGGAGCGGGCGGGCCGCCGCGTGAATATCGAAACGGTCGTCGTCGGGCAGCTGGAGACGAACTGCTACATCGTCTCCTGTCCGGAGACCCGGACCTGCGCCGTTGTCGACCCCGGCGCTGAGCCGGACCGCATCCTGGCGGCGATCCGCCGCCTGGGCGTGAAGCCGGTCGTCCTCATCAACACCCACGGCCATGTCGACCATATCGGCGCCAATAGGGACGTCAAGGAAGCCCACGGCGTTCCGCTGGCCCTCCACGCGCTGGACGTCCCCCTGCTCGAGCACGCGGGCGACCTCGAGCTGAGCTTCGTCCTCGGCGCCAAGCCTTCGCCTCTCCCCGACCGCTTACTGGAAGACGGCGCCCGGGTCGAGGTCGGCGCCCTTGTTCTCGAGGTCCTCCATACGCCCGGCCACTCGCCGGGAAGCGTTTGCCTGCTCGGGCCGGGGGTCCTCCTTTCGGGCGACACGCTGTTCGACGGCGGCGTGGGCCGGACCGACCTGCCGGGCGGGTCGGCCCGCGATCTGGAGCGGTCGATCCGGACGCGGATTCTAGTCCTTCCGCCCGCAACCCGCGTCCTGCCTGGCCACGGCCCCCGGACCACGGTCGGCCGCGAGATCGCCTCCAACCCGTTTCTGACATGAATCGCCCGGCCGCGCCGTCCGAGGACGCCCTCTCCCGCTTCCTCGACTACTTGCGCGCCGAACGCGGCCTGGCCGCGAACACGGTCCAGTCCTACGCGAGGGATCTCGCCAAGCTCCGCCCGCTCCTGGCGCGGACCGGGAAGGATTGGGCCTCCCTCGGCGAGGACGATCTGGTCCGGCTCCTCCACGACCAGAGCCGCGCGGGGCTGTCGGCCCGCTCGCTGGCCCGGCTCGTTTCGGCCCTCAAGTCCTTCTTCGGGTTTCTCGTCCTCGACGGCCGCATCGCCAAAAACCCGACGCTCCACCTCACGACGCCCTCGCTGTGGATGACGCTGCCCCACGTCCTGACGGTCCGCGAAGTCGAAGACCTTCTCGCGGAGCCGGACGCCCGGACCCGCCGAGGGCTTCGCGACCGGGCCATGCTCGAGGTCCTTTACGCCTCCGGCCTGAGGGTCTCGGAGCTTGTGTCGCTCCGTGTCCAGGACCTGAACCTGGACGAGGGCTTCCTGATCTGCCGCGGCAAGGGGGGCAAGGAGCGGCTCGTCCCGCTGGGCGGCGCGGCCCGGCGCTGGACGGAGCGCTACCGGGTCGAGGCCCGGCCGCTATTCCTCAGGAGCGCGACCGAAGTCCTGTTCCTGACGCGGCGCGGCGCGGCCTTCACCCGGCAGGGATTCTGGAAGCTTCTCCGCCGCTATGCGGCCGGCGCGGGGTTGCTGTCCAAAGCCGCGCCCCATGTCCTCCGCCATTCGTTCGCGACCCATCTTCTGGAGCGGGGGGCCGACCTGCGCTCGGTTCAGATGATGCTGGGTCACAGCCAGATCACGACGACCCAAATCTACACCCATGTCAGCCGGGAGAAGATCCGCCGGCTCTACGACCGCTACCATCCCAGGGCCTGAGCGCGCGGAGCGCCCGGCTCGGGACGCGCTTCGTGACGGGGCCGGACGGTCACGGTCAGGGCGGCCCGATGGCGCTGGGCGGCGGCGACCGTTCGGGTTTGCCCCGGCGGTCCGTCCTCGCTCTTCCAATCCCAGGCGAACGTCTTTTTGACCGGGCCCGTCAGGAGGTCCTCGAAGGGAAGGACGACCCGGTTCGACCCCTTGAGGATCCGGCCGTTATAATCGACGCCGTCGACGAACTGTCCGTTCTCGGCCGAAGACGGAAAAAGGAGCATGAGCTTGGCGGGCGATGAAGCGACCGGCACGGCGAACCCGCGGGCGGCCAGGTCGAAGACGAGCCGGTCCCCCCGCCGGAGAACGAAATTGAGGCTTAGGGCGGGCGTGTCGGGGAAGTCGGACGTCGCCAGCCGGACAACCCCGTCGGGGCGGCTCACCTTCTCCTCGGCCTCCCAGCGCACGACGTCGCAGCGGGTATGGAAAAGGCGGACGTCGGCGTCGTCCTTCTCCATCATTCCGACCCAGGAGACGGTCCACCGGTAGCATCCGTCGGCTTCGAAGCCGTCGCCGGCCACTCGGTATCCGCCATCGACCGAGAGCCGGACCTCGAGGTCCCACCAGGGGGGGGCGGCGGCCGGACGGCCGGCGGCGATGAGAAGGACGACGGCAAGCGGGAGGCCGGCGCCCCGCGGAGCAACTTTTTTTGCCCGGCTCCGTATCATAGGAGGAGTCCCGGCGCCATTCTACTTCGGAAAAAAGGGCTTGACAAGCGGCGGGACGCCTGGTATCCTGGCCGGAATTAACCGGCCGGTTCATAGATTGAACCGGTAAGTTTAGTATTGATACCGTAGAGTCAGAAGGATGAAGAAAACCGACCCGAGACAGGTCCGCGAGCT
>JAFGBC010000141.1 GCA_016933355.1 Candidatus Aminicenantota bacterium | reverse complement strand
TCCGGAAGGTCTTGTCCCGGGCCGAGTTCAGGGGCGCGTAGTAGAGGATGTAATAATCGTTTGAAGAAGCGGCCGCCTTCTTGAAGCTGGCGACCGGGCTGGAGGCCGTTTCGCAGACGCCGCCCGTCGCCCGGGCGATCTGGGAGAAGACGGAGAAGACGTCCTCGGACTGCTCCTTCATGTTGGCGCCGAACAGATACTGGGACTGCCGGTTCATGAAGATCAGGTTGAACTCGAGGCCCGCGTCGGCGAAGGCCCGGCTGATCCGCTCCTGGTCGAAGTTCGTCTCCCGCTTGTAGAACTGGAAGAGCTCCATGAGCATGGCCAGGACGTCGTGTTGCTCCTGGTACATGCTCATCATGGTGTTCATGATGGTCGGGCTGATCTCGGGCCGGTACTCGCGCTGGTAGAGGAAGAAGACGTTCTTGCGGCCGCCCTGCGCCCTTAGGGCCGAGGCGAAGCCCAGGAGCTTGCGCTCGTCGATGAGCCGGATGTCCTCCATCTTCTTGAGCGAGTCGCGGTAGCGCTGGAGCAGGACCTCGAGCCCGAGGGCGCTCGTCGTCGTCGCGTCCGTCTCCATCTCCGGATCGAAGGCCTTGTTGTCGCCCTCGATCGACTTGATCAGGCGCTTGAGGTCGCGCATCAGGCTCCGATAGTCGGACCCGCCGAGCTGGATGTCCTTGCGGAGGATCTGGACCATCTCCTTGGACATCTCATTCTTGGGCTTGGACTGGAGGGCTTGCGGGGTCAGGGCATAGGTCTTGACGGGCGTCATCAGGGTCATCGTGTCGCCCGGCCGGAGAAGGCTGTTGAAGACGGTCTCGACGATGTCGGCGAACTCGGCGTCGTAATCGACGGCCTGGAAGAGGAGATAATAGTGACGGGCGATCGAAGGGTCGTCCGGGGGTTGGCCGCCGCTGTTGATCACGGACTGGCCGCGCACCATATAGAAACCTTGGATCTTCTGGGGCGCGTTGTCTTCGGTCAGGATGAAATCGTCGAGGGTCAGGTTGTCCACGAACCGGCCGTCGCTCCCGATGACGCTGACGGGGATCTCGACCGTCGCGAGCGTTGCCGGGGAAGAAGCGGGAGGGGTTTGCTCCTGGCGGGGAGCGGCGCCGAGGAGCGCCGACAGGAAAACAGCCGCAAAAAAAACGGGCCAAGCCCGGCGCTGTACCGTCATGTCGAAGCCTCCTTCTTGAAACCTAAAAGCTTCTCGGTGATTATCGTTTCAAAAAACAGCATAATTCGTGCCAGGAGCATTAGGTGCAGCCAACAACCGGGGCGTGTGAGGCGTAAAGGCTTTTTACGTGGCTCCGTGTTGACTGAGGCGACGGCTCCCTCTCCGATATTATACGACGGACATCCGGGTTTCGTTGCGTCAAACCGGCCGGGTTTTGAGAATGCCGAAGGGGGGACTCGAACCCCCACTCCCGATTACCAGGAACTAGCCCCTCAAGCTAGCGTGTCTGCCAATTCCACCACTTCGGCATCGAAGCTGAGTTATTGCTTATCCGGGGCCGAGGCAGGGGGTTTCTGCCCGGCTTGGGAGGGTTGCTGGGCTTGGGCCGGCGCGTCCGAGGTCGTCGGCGCGGCTTCGGGCGCCTTCTGGGTGTCGGTCGCGGCCGCTGGCGGCGCCGTCTCTCCGCTGACGACGGACTTGTCGCCCTTTCCGGAGAGAATCCAGAGCCCGAGGGACGTGAACATGAAGATGAT
The DNA here is from genome assembly GCA_016933355.1 of Candidatus Aminicenantota bacterium. Taxonomy (GTDB): domain Bacteria; phylum Acidobacteriota; class Aminicenantia; order Aminicenantales; family JAFGBC01; genus JAFGBC01. The sequence continues at coordinate 3,774 of JAFGBC010000141.1, read as the reverse complement.
CGCGGAGATGGTTGTGATCTTGCCCAAGATCGTCCCCGCTCCGCGCGGACCGAACACGGTCTGGCTGCCCGCGCCGCCGAAGGCGCCGGCGAGGTCCGCGGCCTTCCCCGACTGGAGAAGGACGGCCATGATCAGGACGAAACACACGATGACATGGATCACGGTGACGATTACGCTCACTGTCTTTCCTTCCGGCCTTTAATCGCTTCTCTGACGATCTCGATGAACGACCCGGGTTCGAGGGAAGCCCCTCCGACCAAGGCGCCGTCGATATCCTTTTCCTTAAATAAGGAACAGGTGTTGGCGGCTTTGACCGACCCGCCGTAAAGAATTATAGCACACGAGGATAATTCTCCGCCATAGCTTTCTTCGAGGCGGCCCCGGATGAAGCCGTGGACCTCTTCGGCCTGGTCGGGCGATGCCGTGCGCCCCGTCCCGATCGCCCAGACAGGCTCGTAGGCGAGGACGATCCGGCCGGCCTCATCGGCGTCCAGACCGTCCAGCCCGCCCTCGAGCTGGCCCGCGATCACGTCCATGGTCCGGCCCGCCTCGCGCTCCCCGAGGCTTTCCCCGACGCAGACGATCGGGACGAGTCCGGCCTGCAGGGCGGATTTGATCTTTTTACGGACGGAGGCGTCCGTCTCTCCGAAGTGTTGGCGCCGCTCCGAATGGCCGATGATGACGTGACTGCAGCCGGCGTCCTTGAGGAGGGGGGCCGAAACCTCGCCGGTGAACGCGCCTTTTTCCTCCCAGAACAGGTTCTGGCCGGCGAGGCCGACCGGGCTCCCGGCCAGCGCCCGGCGGACTTCCGCCAGGGCGGTGAAGGGGGGGGCCAGGATGATGTCCGCCCCGGCGAGCTCGCGGGACGCGGCGGCGACGGCCGAAGCAAGGGCGCGCGCCTCGGCCAGGGTTTGGTGCATCTTCCAGTTTCCGGCCAGGAGAGGCCGGCTGCGGTCGTGCGTCATCGCTTCTCCTTATCCCCGGGTCCGGGTCACTCTTCCAGGGCCTGGATACCGGGGAGCGTTTCGTAGGCGAGGAATTCGAGCGAAGCCCCCCCTCCGGTCGAAATGTGGGAGATCCGGTCGGCGACGCCGGCCTTGTGGACGGCCGCCACCGAATCCCCGCCGCCGACGATGGTGACGGCGTCGGCGTTCGCCACGGCCTCGGCGATTTTCATGGTCCCCGCCGCGAAGGCGTCGATCTCGAAAACGCCCAGCGGGCCGTTCCAGACGACGGTCTTGGCCCGGCCGATCGCCTCGGCGTAGAGCGCGGCCGTCTTGGGTCCGATGTCGACGCCCATCTGGTCGGCCGGGAAGGGGAAGCCCTCGACGACCCGGGTCGCGGCCCCGGCCTCGACGGCGGCGGCCGTGACGTGATCGACCGGGAGCCGGAGCTTGACGCCGGCGGCTTTAGCTTTGGCCAGAATGGACAGGGCGACCTCTTTCTTGTCGTCCTCGACGAGGGACTTTCCGACGTCGAAACCCTGGGCCTTGAAGAAGGTGTAGGCCATGGCCCCGCCGATCAGGATCTCGTCGGCCTTGCCGATCAGGTTTTCGAGGACCGGGATTTTGTCCTCGACCTTGGCCCCGCCCAGGACGGCGATGAAGGGTTTTGCGGGGTTGCGGACCGCCCGGGTCAGATACGCGACTTCTTTGTGGAGGAGATAGCCGGCCGCCCTGATCTTGACCAGGCGGGCCAGGGCGTCGACCGAGGCGTGGGCGCGGTGGCAGGAGCCGAAGGCGTCGTTGACGTAGGCGTCGATGCCGCGGGCCATCTCGACGGCGAAAGCGGCGTCGTTGGCCTCCTCGCCGGGATAGAAGCGGAGGTTCTCCAGGACGAGAACCTCGCCGTTCCGGAGCTCCCCTTTGAGGCGCTCGACCTCGGGCCCGATGACGTCGGGGGCCTGGACGACCTTGTTGGGGATGATCTCGGCCAAGCGGCGCGTCGCGGGGGCGAGGCTGTACTTGGGGTTGACTTTCCCTTTGGGCCGTCCCAGGTGGGAGGCCAGCACCAGCCGGCCTCCCTGGTCCAGAACCCGGGCGATGGTCGGCAGCGAGGCGCGGATCCGGGTGTCGTCGCGGACGGCGCCGGTCTCGTCCTGGGGGACGTTGAAGTCGACGCGGAGGAAGACGGTCCGGCCCTTGAGGTCGAGGTCTTCGACGGATCGCATGGCCGTCAGCGGGCGACGAATTTGAGCATGTCGTAGAGGCGGACCGAGTAGCCCCACTCGTTGTCGTACCAGGACATGACCTTGACCAGGGTCCCGTCCATGACCTTGGTCGACGGGGCGTCGACGATGGAGGAGTGCGGGTTGGACATGAAGTCGACCGAGACGAGCTCTTCCTCGCAGACATCCAGGATGCCCTTCAGGGCGCCGGAGGCCGCCGCTTTGAAGGCGTCGTTGACGGCCGCGGCGGTCGTCTGGGTCTTGAGGATCGCGACCAGGTCGACGAGCGAGACGTTCGGGGTCGGGACGCGGATGGCGACGCCGTCGATCCGGCCTTTCAGCTCGGGCAGGACGAGGCCGACGGCCTTGGCGGCGCCGGTCGTGGTCGGGATCTGGGAGACGGCGGCGGCCCTGGCCCGGCGCAGGTCCTTGTGGGGCGCGTCGAGGATCTTCTGGTCGTTGGTGTAGGAGTGGATCGTCGTCATGAAGCCCTTCTCGAACCCGAAGGCCTCGTGGAGGACCTTGACGACGGGGGCCAGGCAGTTCGTCGTGCAGGAGGCGTTGGAGATGATGTGGTGCTTGGCCGGGTCGTACATGGACTCGTTGACGCCCATGACGAGCGTAATGTCGGGGTCGGTGGCCGGGGCCGAGACGAGGACCTTCCTGGCGCCGCCGATCTCGACGTGCTTGATGAGGTCGGGCCGCTTCGTGTACCTGCCGGTCGATTCGATGACGTAATCGACCTTGAGGTCCTTCCAGGGAAGCTCGGCGACGTCCTTCTTGGACAGGACCTGGATCGTCCGGCCGTCGACGCTGATGGCGTCGGCGGTGTGCGACACCTCGCCCCGGAAGCGGCCCAGGATCGAGTCGTACTTGAGGAGATGGGCCAGCGTCTTGGCGTCGGTGATGTCGTTGACGGCCACGAACTCGAGGTCCCGGTCCTTGACCGCGGCCCGCAGGAAATTGCGCCCGATCCGGCCGAACCCGTTTATACCGACACGAATGCTCATAAAAAACCTCCTCTGGTGTCTCGGGAAACTGAGCCCAAAAATTATCATAAACGAAGGGCGAATTCAACCCTCGAATTCGGGCGGCGTTTTTGCTAAAATGGGCGGCGCGAGGAGGGAGCGAGCGTCGATGAAAATCCTGACAGCGGGCCAGATGAGGGAGATCGACCGCAAGACGATCGTCGAGATCGGAATCCCGGGACCGGTCCTGATGGAGAACGCCGGGATCCAGGTCGTCCGCGCGATCAGGAAGCGGTTTCCCGACCTCGGCAAGGAGACGATCGCCGTCGTGGCCGGCAAGGGCAACAACGGCGGCGACGGGCTCGTCGTCGCCCGCCACCTCCTGAGCTTGGGCGCTTCGCCTCTGGTCCTGCTCGTCGCCTCCAAGGAAGAGGTCCGGGGCGACGCGGCCGTCAATCTGAGGATCGCCGAGAGGATCGGACTGGAAGTCATCCCCACGCCGACGCGGGAGCGCTGGCAGGCCAACCGGCGCGACCTCCTGCGCGCGACCGTCATCGTCGACGCCCTGTTCGGGACCGGGCTCTTCAAGCCGCTCGAGGGCCTCTACGCCCGGGCGGTCGAGGACATCAACGCCTCCCG
>JAFGBC010000021.1 GCA_016933355.1 Candidatus Aminicenantota bacterium | reverse complement strand
TTGGTTTATTTACGTAAGAGATCCGCCCTGGAAGCGGTCTTTGCCCATTCAACCGTAAATATCATCAGCATAATTCTTGGATATATTATCTATGCCGGAAAATAACACTATCTGAATCAAGGTTATCTTCGAGTTGCGCCATCTCCTTGGGGGAGAGGGTTTAGTTTATAAGAATTTCCTTTTCGGCCGGGCGATCGGGAAAGAACCCGGCCGGAGGGTCGGCCTCCCCGAAGTCCGCTTGGGATTCACCCGGCGGCCAGACAAGCTCCAGATAGCCTCTCCTTGGCTACGATCTTGCGGTTGAGCCTGAGCCGTGAGGCGATCTCCTGCGGCCCCAGTCCCTGTCTCTGAAGTTCCTTGATTTGGTCGATCTGGTTCATTCGGAGCATGTCTCCTCCCTGTAGGCGGATATCCTACAGGATTCTGCCCCGCGATTTTCACGGGTATTTTCGACGATTTTTCTGTCCATCTCCGGTCGATCATTCCGTCCACTTCTCCCTTATCACACACAATAAGGTTCGAATCCTTGCTTCCGAGCCAGATCTTCTCCCCTTTTTCCCGTAGAACTTGGCGTGGGGCCCGTCGCCGCTCAGGCGATCACGCGGAACCCTCTTGTCACCGGCGAACCGCCGGCCGGCGTTCCTTACTCATGCTTCAGGATTTTCGCCGGGCGGGCCGAAGCGGCGCGGGAGAAACGGAAGCCGACCGTCAAAAGAGCTACGGTGAGGGTCAGGCCGGCGGCGAAGAGGAACGGGCCGGGGCCCACCGTGATCCTATAGGCGTAGCCTCTCAGCCACTTCTGGACGAAGTAGAACCCCGCCGGCCACGCGATGGCGTTCGCCGCGGCCAGCCCCCAAACGAACTCGCGGGAAAACTGAAGGATGACCCGCGCCGTCGAGGCCCCCAGGACCCTGCGGATACCGATCTCCTTGGTCCGCTGTTCAGCCAGGAAGGACGCCAGGCCGAACAGCCCGAGGCAGGCGACCAGCATGGACAGGGCCGAAAAGGCGAGGAGGACGGCCCCGATCCGTTCCTCGGAGCGGTAGAGGGCGTCCACCGCGTCGACGAGGAAACGATAGCGGAATTCGTCCTGCGGGGCGAGCTTCCTCCAGACCTCTTCGATGGCCCGGAGCGCGCCCGAGACGTTCCCGGGACGGACCTTGGCGAAAAGGAACCGGCTCAGCGGAGGGTTGTAGCCGATGACCAGGGGGTCGATCCTCTCTTTCAAGGCCGTGAAATGATAATCCTTCACCACCCCGACGATCGTTCCCTTGAATTCCCCGCCTTGGGTCAGCGGCCGGCCGACCGGGTCCTCGAGGCCCATAACCCGGGCCGCTTCCTCGTTGATGATCCACTGGATGTTCGTGTCGATGTCGGCGGACTCGACGAAATCCCGGCCGCGCAGGATCTCCATCCCCAGGAGGCCGAAGTATCCGACGTCGGCGCAGGTCCCCCGCATCAGGATCTCCTCCCGGGGGTTCTTCCCGGGCCAATCCCACAAGCTGTTCGAGTACATGTATCCCCGTGTCGGAACGTTGGCGGCTGCGGCGGCCCCCAGGACGTCCGGATGGCGAAGCAGTTCCTCGCGGATGGCCTCGAAGCGAGCGCGCGTCTCCTCCCCCATGGCGATGGTCAGGACCTGCTCCTTGTCGTACCCGGTTTGATGGCTCCTCATGAAGACGAGCTGGTCGCGGACGAAGACGGTGGCGACCAGGAGCAGGATGGAGAGGGAGAACTGAAAAACGCACAAGACCCTCCGGAACGCGCGTCCGCGGGCGCCCAGGGACAGCTCTCCCTTCAAGACCTTGGCCGGTTGGAACTTGGACAGGAAAAGGGCGGGATAGCTTCCGGCCAGCAGTCCGGTCAGCGCGACGAAGCCGGCGACGAGGGCGGCCGGGCCGGACGAGGCCAAAAGCCCGAACGTGAGCTCCTTGGCGGCGATGGTGTTGAAGAGAGGGAGCAGGAGCGCGGCCAGCCCGACGGCCGCGGCGAAGGAAACGGCGGTCAGCAGGAGGCTTTCGCCGTAAAATTGTCCGATCAACTGCCCGCGGACGGCCCCGGAGACCTTCCGCACGCCCACTTCCCTGGCCCGGCGGGCCGAGGAAGCGGTCGTCAGGTTCATGAAATTGACGCAGGCGATGAGAAGGATGAACAGCGCCGCCAGGGAAAAGACGCGCACGGCGCGGATGTCGCCCAAGGAGAAGGGCTCGCCGGCCAGGCCGGGATGGAGGTAGATCGCCCGGAGCGGCTGGAGGTCGAGCGTCCCGCCCTGCCCCAACGTCGGCTTATCGCTCAGATATTCGGAGATCTTCCCGGCGACGGCCGCCGGGGGCGCGCCTTTCCCCATCTGGACGAAGGTCGTGAAGCGGCTGTCGTCCCAGGCGTCGATGGGAAAGCCCAGTTCCCGGGCGAAGGCGAAGGGTATGACGAAGTCCGTCCGAAGGATGGAATTCCTCGGGGGCGTTCTCATCACGCCGCCGACGCGGAATTCGATCCGTCCCTCGGCCCGGAGCGTTCGTCCGAGGGCCTCTCCCGCGGGAAAGTACTTCCGGGCCATATCCTCCGATAGGACGATGGAGCGGGGATCGGCCAGGGCCCCGGCCGGGTCTCCCTGGATCAGGGGGAACGAGAACATCTCCAGGAACGAGGCGTCGGCCAGGGCGGCCGATTCGGTCAGCCACCGCTCCCCCAGGGCGAATTTCATTTCGACCCGTCTCAGCCGGCAGGCCTGGACGATCTCCGGGATCTCGGCTTGTAGGGCGGGTCCGAGCGGGCCCGGGGTCACGGCGACCGTCAATTCCCGGCCTGAATAGCTCACGCGCTGGAGGACGCGGCAGATCTCGTTCCCGTTGGCGTGGAAACCGTCCACGCTCCGCTCATCGCTGACCCACAAGAAGATCAAGAGGGCGCAAGCCAGCCCGACGGCCATCCCCGCGATATTGATGAAAGAGGCGGTTTTATGACGCCGGGCGTTGCGAACGGCGGCTTTCAACGCACGTCCAATCATGAAAACACTCCCCGGAGACAACGGCGCTAACGACCAAGGGCCCATGGTATTCTGGCCGAGGAAACGATGTCAAGGACGTGGGCCGGCGCGCGGCAAAAGCCGCCCGCCAAAATAAATCCGAGGCGAGAGGCAACCATTTCTCCGGTATTTCGTATATATGGGCGAGGAGCGGAGATGAAAGACCTCAACCTGACCGAGGAAATGGTCCTCTGGGCCGTCTGGCGGCTCAAGGACGACGCCTACGGCGTCTCGATCCGAGACCATCTCTCCCGCCAGACCGACCGACTCCCCCCTTACGGGACCCTCTACAGCGCCCTGGCCAAGCTGGAAAGGCTATCTTACGTGAGAAAGACGGTCGCCGGCCCCACTCCCGTCCGCGGCGGGCGCAGCAAGAACTGCTACCGGATCACCCCGTACGGGCTGGCCGCCCTGAAGGCCGCCGCCGAGCTGAAGACCAAGCTGTGGGACAAGGACGCCGTCCTGGCCCTCGAAAAGAGCTGACGATCATGAGACCGAACGCCGCGCCGCGACCGCCCCGGCCCTTCGAGCGCCTCCTCGAAGCGGCGGCCAATCACGGCGAGGCCTCGGCTATCGCCGGGGATGTGGCCGAGGAATTCCAGCGCCGGGCGGTTTCGGACGGGCCGGCCCGGGCGCGCCGCTGGTATCGGCTTTTCGTCCTACGGTCCCTGCCTTCCTTCTTCCGCCATTTCGCTTCCTGGAGATTGACGATGTTAAAAAATTACCTGACCGTCGCCCTGCGGCTCATGAACCGCCATCCGGCTTTTTCCTTCATCAATATCGCCGGTTTGGCCGCGGGGATGGCCTGCAGCGTCCTGATCGGGCTCTTCGTGGCGCACGAGAAGAGTTACGACCGGTTTCATGAGAAGGCGGACAGGATCTTCCGGGTCTACTTCGATTTCCAAAACGAATCCGACGGCGGCCAGGGCGCCTGGACGCCTCCGCCGCTGGCCGAAGCCCTGGCCGCCGACATTCCGGAGGTCGAGGCCGCGGCCCGCTACAGTCCCTGGCCGAGGGAATACGTCATCTCCGCCCGGGACAAATCCCTCGTCGAAACGGGCGTCAAATTCGCCGACGCCGCGTTTTTCCGCATTTTCTCCTTTCCCTTCCTCCAGGGCGATCCCGAAACGGCTCTTCGGGATCCCGGAACGGTCGTCATCGCCAAGAGCGTGGCCGAAAAATATTTCGGCCGGGATGATCCCCTCGGTCAAACCCTGACCTTCCGCGACTTGAATATGGATTTCAAGGTCACCGGGATCATGGCCGACCCGCCTCCCAATACGCATTTCCGGTTCGAGATTCTCGCCTCGCTCGTCTCGACCCGAACGGCAGCCGGAGTGCGTTGGACCCAGAATACCTATTTCACGTATGTCCTTCTCCGACCGAATGCTTCCGCGGAGGACCTGGCGGCCAAGCTTCCGGACCTCACCCGCCGCCGGTACGGGCCGCAATTTTTCGCCGATACGGGGAAGGATTACGACGCGTACTATTCCCAGGAGGGCCGCCGCTTCGGTTTCCGTCTCGAGGCCCTGACGGACATCCACCTGAGCTCATCCGTGGCCGACAACCTCAGCCTCAAGGGGAACGCGGCCCATTTGAAGCTGCTGTCGGCGGTCGCTTTCTTCATCCTCCTCATCGCCGCCATCAATTTCATGAACCTGGCCACGGCCCGCTTCGCCCATCGCTCTCGGGAGGTGGGTCTGCGCAAGGTCCTCGGCTCCCGTCGGCGGCAGCTCGTCGCCCAGTTTCTCGGCGAGTCGCTGCTTCTCAGCCTGACCGCTCTCGTTTTGGCCCTCGCGGCGATCGCCCTCTTCGTCCCCGCCTTCGGCCGTCTGGCCCAGAGGCCTCTGGTCTTCAATGATGTCTTGGCCGGAGGCTTTCCGGCCTTGCTGGCCGCCATCGTTCTTTTCGTCGGGCTGGCGGCCGGGATGTATCCGGCGATCTTTTTGTCTTCCTTCGCTCCCCAGGCCACCATCAAGGGGCGGTTTGCGGTCCGGGGCAAGGGACACGCGATCCTGCGGCGAACGCTCGTCCTGGTTCAATTCGCCGTCGGCTTCGCCGTCATTTTCGGAACGAGCGTCATCGCCCGGCAGATGGATTATTTCAACCGCCGGCCCCTGGGATTCGACCGTGATCACGTCGTCGTCCTCGGCCGGGCCAACGCCCTCGGGTCGGCGGCGGACGCCTTTGAAGCCGAGCTTTCGGCCCGGCCGGAAATCCTGAAGATCTCGCGGACCGAATCGTTGCCCGGCCGCCATTTCGATTCCACCGGGCATCTCCTGGAAGGCCGGCCGGCCACCGAGGAGCGCACCCTACAGATGACCT
>JAFGBC010000140.1 GCA_016933355.1 Candidatus Aminicenantota bacterium | reverse complement strand
GAATACACCGGGAAGGCGGAATTCGACCGGCTGTTCGAGGAGCGCCTCGGCCTCATCGACAGACCCATGCGCTACGAGGAGTTCTTCAGGATCGTCGCCCCCCTGGCCGCCAAGGTCGGCTGCATGCACACCGCCCTCTGGATGCCCGGCGCATTCTTCGACCTGGCGCCGGACAACCTCTTCCCGCTTCGGGTGAAGCTCATCGAGGGCAGGCTGGTCGTCGCCGGCGGATACGCGGCGCCGCCGGAAATACCGGTCGGAAGCGACCTCCTCGAAATCAACGGCCGTCCGGTCGGGGAGGTTCTGGACGCGTTGAGGGCGATCTCCTCCGCGGACGCCCACAATCCTTATTTCATCGATGCCCGGGTCGAGGACCGATTCCCGATGTTCTACGCCAGCGTTTTCGGCTTTCCGGAGACGCAGACCGTGACCTATTATCCCCCCGAAGGCGGCACCCGGCTGACGGCGGCCCTCCAACCCGCCGATATCCAATCGGTCCGCAAAGTCGTTTTCGCCCATTTCAACCATCCTCCGCTGACGATGGACGTCCTGGAGGACGGACGGACGGCCGTCATGTCCGTCAAGACGTTCATCTACTACGACATGGTCGAGGATTTCCGGACCTTCATGAAGCGAAGCTTCCGCCGGATCAAGGATAAAGGCGTTCAGAACCTGATCCTCGACCTCCGCGGGAACGGCGGCGGCGACCCCTTCTGCGCCGTGACCCTCTATTCCTACCTGGAGAAAGAGCCCGCTCCGTACTTCGCCGAACGCTACGGGAGATACGCGGAGCTGGCCGACCCCGTTCCGCTCGCGGACGACCGCTTCGACGGGACCCTCTATGTCCTGCTGGACGGCCGATGCGGCTCCACCAACGGCCATTTGTGTTCCCTCCTGAAATACCACGGGATCGGGACGTTCGTGGGAACGCCCAGCGGTTCGACCTTCGCCTGCAACGCGGGGCCGAACACGGAGATTCGTCTGGATAAGACCGCCCTCATCCTGACCTTCGGCCGCAAGACGTTCGCCGCCGCCGTTCAAGGCATGGACAAAGCCAAGCCCCTGATGCCGGACGTTCCCGTCCGGGAGACCATCCGGGGCTTTTTGGACGGGAGGGACGCCTATATTGAAGCTGCACTCGAGATGATCGCCGCCAAAGCTCGAGCGGGCGGTCCGGCCGGAGCGAAGACGGCGGGAAACGACGCGCCGAGCGCCGAAGGCGGGAAGTGAGCTCATCATGAAAGCCCCCTCCGGTCCCCTTGTCGTTCTGATCCTCCTGGCCCTCGTCTTCACGATCGGCCTGACGTTCGCGTCGCTCGAGCTCCCTCGCCTGCTCGACGGCATCCTGGCCAGGACGATCGACACGCCCGACGTCGCCACGGGCCTCGACGCGGCCAGCAAATATAAAACGGACCTCTATCTGCGCGCCACCCGCCTCCGCCCTATCGGCTACGCCTGCCTCGCCTTCGTCCTGGTCCTGATCGTTATCGGATTCGTCACGGAAAAGACGGGCTGGACGTCCGCGGGCGCGATCGCCCTGTTTCTCCCCGTCTTCGGCCACTTCGCGGCGACCATGTTTTTCCTGGGCGGATTGGGATTCCTGCGGCTCCTCTGGCTGCCGGCGCTGGACGCGTCCTTCGGGTTGTTCCGGCTCGCGGATATCATCCGACTGCCTTATGAGGCCTTCCGGGCCGCCTGGTCCTGGGCCGGCCTCACCCGCCTGCTGCACCCGGCCGCCGCGATCACCGGGCTGGGCTTGCTCGTCTTCTTCCTGGGAACGCTGACCTGGTTTTACGCGCGGTCGCGAAAGACGGTCGTCGCCGACCTCTGGATCTATCGGCTCTCGCGGCACCCTCAATATCTCGGCTGGATCATCTGGAGCTACGGGATCCTCAACCTCCCGGCCGGCAGGATCAAGATCTGCTACGAGCTGTCGAACAGCCTGCCCTGGCTCCTGTCGACGATGATCATCGTCGGCGTCGCGATGCTCGAGGAGTTGAAGATGGGCCGTGCCTGCGGAAGAGTCTACGACGCCTATCGCCTTAAGACCCCCTTCCTCATCCCCATGCCCCGCGTCCTCGTTCGGGCGTCGGGATTGCCGGTCCGCCTCTTGTTCAAAAAACCGTATCCCGATCGGAAGCGGGAGATCGCAGCGGTCCTGGCGCTCTACACAGTTCTCATCCTGGGGATGTCGGCCGTCCACGGCGTCTGGGCATCTCGCCCGATCGCGCGAGCCGACGGGTCCCCGGCGCGCATCGAAGAGCTGGCCCGCACCCTGAAGGAGGCGCCGGACCGGTCCGCGAAGCGCACGGCCGCCGGCTTCTTGGCTGAAGCCGGAGATGGGGCCGTCGACGCGCTTGCCGGGCTGTTGACCGACCCGGACCCGATCGTAAGAGCCTATGCCGCCGGGGCGCTGGGCGGCACGAAGGCGGACCGCGCCGTTCCGCGCCTGATCGCGCTGCTGGGCGACGCTGATCCATACGTCCGGCGAACCGCGGCCGAATCGTTGGGGCGCACGGACTCGAGCCAGGCCGTCCAGCCGCTCCTTACGGCGCTCGAGGATCCCGTTCAAGACGTCGTCAATGCCGCCGTGCGTGCCTTGGGACGGATCCCTCATCCCGAGGTCATCCCGGTCCTCATCCGGGCGCTGCGGAACGACGATTGGGGCGCCGCCGGCGCGGCCGCCCAGGCCCTGGGCGAGATGGGCGCCGAGGAGGCGATCGAACCGCTGATCCGATGCTTCGAGGAATCGCCGACCTGCCCTTATGACCGGGTCGGGACGGCGCTCCGGCAGCTGGGTTCGGACCGGGCCGTCGACGCCTGGATCGCCGGTCTGAGCAGAGCCGGCTGGTGGTATCCCCGGGCCTTTTGCGCGTCCGCCCTCGGCCGCTACAAAATGGAAAAGGGGCTGGGGCCGCTTCAGGACGCGCTGAAGGACGAGAGCCCCCAGGTCCGGCGCGCCGCGGTCCTGGCCCTGATGGAATTCCGGTCGCCGGCGACGATCGAGGCTCTTCGGGGCGCTTTGAAAGACGAGGATTTCGAGGTCCGTCTCTACGCGAAAGAGGCCCTGAAAAAAAGCGAGGAACACGAGTGACGCGCGCGACCGGTCTCCGCTCGAGCAGACCGGGAGGCCCCTTTTTCGGCCCTTTGTCGGCGCGGGCTTTTTGGCCCGCTTGATTCAACGAGACGAGCCCCGCCGCCGGACGGACTGATCGATCGGCTTATTTACCCGTGAACCTTATCTCCCTCGAATACGTATTTATTGTCAGGTGCTCGATGTCGGTCGTCCGCGCGCCGCTAGCCAGACGCCAAGGAGGTTCCCCGTGCCCACAGCCCATCTCCGCCGCTCTTTCTGTAGTCTCGCCGCCGCGGCCCTTGCGGCCCTCCTCTTCGCTCCGGCGCCGGCCGGGGCCGCTTCGCTGAACCCCGACGAAAAGCCGCTCGTCATCCCTAAAGCCGCCCAGCCGCCCGTCCTCGACGGCAGCCTTGACGAGCCGGCCTGGGCCCAGGCCCTGAAGGTCGACGGCTTCAAGACCTTCAAGCCCGACTTCGGAAAGGAAGCGAGCCAGAAGACCGAGGCCTTCGTGACCTACGACGCCGAAAATCTCTACTTCGCCTTCCGCTGCTACGACAGCGAGCCGGACAAGGTCAAGGCCGCCATGAGCAAGCGGGACAATATCTTCCAAGACGACATCGTCTTCATCAACGTCGACACCTTCAACGACAACCAGAGCGCGTTCGTCTTCATGCTCAACCCCCTCGGAATCCAGGGTGACGGCATGCTGACCGTGGCCGGGAACGTCGAGGTTTCCTTCGACACGATCTGGTACAGCAAGGGCCGGATCGACGATCAGGGTTGGGCCGTCGAAGCCCGCATCCCCCTCCAGAGTCTTCGCTTCCCGAACAGGGACGTCCTGACCTGGCGCATCCTTTTCATCCGGTTCTTCACGCGGACATCGGAACAGGTCAGCCTGCCGGCGCTCGACCCGGCCCAGGGGTCCCTGCTCAGCCAGGCGATGCCCCTTCAACTCTCGGGCCTCACG
>JAFGBC010000139.1 GCA_016933355.1 Candidatus Aminicenantota bacterium | reverse complement strand
GGCCGCCGACGCCGGCGCCTGCTTTTCCGACTACGGCCTGCTCGCGGACTCGGGCGAGTTCTCCGGGCTCCGCTCCGACGAAGCGATCGAGCGCATGAACCGCCACGCCGAGGCGAAGGGATTCGGCCGCGGCACGGTCAACTACCGGCTCCGCGACTGGGGGATCTCCCGCCAGCGCTATTGGGGCACGCCCATCCCGGTCATTTACTGCGAGGCCTGCGGCACGGTCGGGGTCCCCGACAAGGACCTCCCGGTCGAACTCCCCTTCGACGTTCCGTTCACGGGCGAGGAGGGATCGCCGCTCGAGAAGGTGCCGTCCTTCGTCAACGTCCGCTGCCCCAAGTGCGGCGGGCCGGCCCGGCGCGAGACGGACACGATGGACACCTTCGTTGACTCGTCGTGGTATTTCTTCCGCTACACCTCGGCCAAGAACGCCGACCTCCCCTTCGCGCCCGAGGCCGCCCGCTACTGGATGCCGGTCGACCTCTACATCGGCGGCGTCGAGCACGCCATCCTCCACCTCATCTACGCGCGCTTCTTCACCAAGTTCCTGCGCGACCTCGGCCTGACCGCCGTCGACGAGCCCTTCCCGCATTACCTGGCCCAGGGCATGGTCACCAAGGACGGCTCGGCCATGTCCAAGTCGAAGGGGAACGTCGTCGACCCCGACGAGATCATCCAGCGCTACGGCGCCGACGCCCTGCGCCTTTTCATCCTCTTCGCTTCGCCGCCCGAGAAGGAGTTCGCCTGGATGCAGGAGGGCGTCGAGGGCTGCTTCCGCTTCCTGAGCCGGGTCTGGACGCTCTTCCACGAGAACCGCGACCTGTTCGACGCCGTTGCCGCTCCGCCGCCGCTCGACGCGGCCGCGGCCGGACGCTACCCGCTCGCCCGAAAAGCCCACCAGACGATCCGCAAGGTCGGCGACGACATCGGCGTCCGCTTCCACCTCAACACGGCGATTTCCTCGATCATGGAGCTCACCAATCAGGTCAAGCGCGACCGCGACGCCCTGCGCGCCGACCCGGCCGGGCGGGCCGTCCTCAAGCACGCCCTCGAGACGCTCGTCCTCGTCCTGGGGCCGTTCGCGCCGCATCTGGGCGAGGAGCTCTGGCGGCGGATGGGCCGGGAGGGGCTCCTGTCCAAGGCGGCCTGGCCGGCCTTCAACCCCGAGCTGGCGCGCGACGAGATGATGACCATCATCGTCCAGGTCAACGGCAAGCTGCGGGACAAGTTCGAAGCCGCGCCGGGGACAGCCGACGAAGCGCTCATCCGGGAGGCGCTCGCCCTCGACAAGGTTCGGGACCTCCTGGGCGGCCGGCCGCCGCGCAAGGTCGTGGCCGTCAAGGACCGGCTCGTCAACATCGTCGTTTGAGGGGGCGGCACCGACCATGGCCAAGACCACGCGCTTCGTCGCCGCCGCGCTGGCCGTCTGCGCGCTGGCGGGTTCTTGTGGGTATGGGCTGCGCGGGACGGGGGCGTTCCTGCCCGAGCACATCAAGACGCTGAGCGTCCCGATGTTCAAGAACGAGACGACCCGCTACCAGCTCGACCTCAAGCTGACCCAGGCCGTCATCAACGAGTTCGTGTCGCGGAGCAAGGTCGAGGTCGCGGCCGACAACGCCGAGGCCGACGCCATCCTGCTCGGCACGGTCCAGAGCTTCTCCGTCCGGCCGATCGCGCTCACCAGCCAGGGCACCGCCGACCGCTACAATATCACCGTCGTCGCCAAGGTCGTCCTGCGCGACCGGGTCAAAAACCGGGTCATCTTCGCCAACCCGTCTTTCCTGTACATCGGGGAGTACGAGGTCGGCGAAGGCTCGGACTTCGAAGCGGTCGAGACCGAGGCCATCGACCAGATCGCCGAGAAGTTCGCCCGCAGCCTGGTCATGACCATGCTCGAGGGGTTCTAGGCCGGTGGCCGGCGCCCGGCTCCGCCCCTGCTATCTCTTCTACGGCGAGGACCCGTTCGAGGCTCGCGAGTTCATCGAGGCGACCCGGGCGCGCCTCTTCGCCGGCAAGACCGCCGAGTTCGGGGTCGAGCGCTATGACCTGGCCGAGACGGGCTGGCGCGAGATCGTCGACTCGGCCCGGACGACGGCCTCCCTGTTCGCGGACTGGCGCCTGATCGTCGTCCGGGTCGAGGCCAAGCGGGCCAAGCCGGAGGACGAAGCGGCCGCCGGGGCCGCGACTCCCGGGCCGGCCCGCCGCGGCGCCGTCAAGGGCGGGCAGGAGATCCTGGCCGAATACTTGGCGGCGCCCTCCGAACGGACGGTCCTCGTTATCGTCCTGGCCGGCCCCGCCAAGAAATCCCATCCGCTCGTCAAGCTCCTGACCCCGTTCGCGGACACGGCGGTCGAGATGGAGGAGCTCAGGCCGCTCAAGGATTACCAGGCGGGGAAATGGCTCCAGGACCGGGCGGCCCGGCGCGGCGTCCGGCTCGAGCCGGCGGCGATAGAGCGCCTGTTCGAGATCGCGGGCTACGACAAGGCCGTCCTGGCCGGAGAGCTCGAGAAGCTCAGCCTCTACGCGGGCGAGCGCAGGGCCGTCACCGCCGACGACATCGACCGGCTGGCGGGCTGGGTCAAGTCGTTCGAGAGCTACGAGATCGAGAACGGGCTCCTGGCCGCCGACGTGCGGCAGACGCTCGTCATCATCGACCGGCTCTTCCGGGACGGGCACCGCCCCGAGGAGGTCGTCTCCAAGATGACGAACGTCTTCCGGGACCTCCTCATGGCCAAGCTTCGGCTGCGCGAAGGCGCCGGGCGCAAGGAGGTCTTCGCCGAGCTTAAGCCCCAGATCAATCCGGCCTACATAAAGGTCTATCGGCCCGTCTTCGACCGGCTGTTCGCGCTCGTGGACCGCCTGTCGTTCGACGACCTGCGGAGCCTGCTGGGCGGATTGCGCCGCGTCGACGAGAAACTCAAGACATCCGACAGCGCGCCCCAGGCGCTAATCGAGCGGTTTGTCGTCGAGTTCGGCGCGACGGCCGAGAAGCGGGGGATTATTTCGCCGCGGCGGCGTTCAGGCGCGCGACTTGCCGGCTGAGGCGGGATTTGGCGCGATCGCCCGTGTTGGAGGGAATCGTCTTTTTCTTGACGGCTTTGTCGATCTTGGAGAACGTCTCGGCCAGGAGGGCCCGGGCCTTGTCCCTATCGTCGGCCTCGATGGCTTCGCGGAGCTTGCGGATCTGGGTCCGGAGGAGAGAGGTGTTGCTCTGGTTGATGGCTTTGCGGCGGAGGCTGCGCCGGTGCTGACGGATCGCGGATTTGTGTCTGATGGCCATCGATGACTCCTTTGAGAAAGCCGTATCATAAGCGATAAGCCCTCTATTGTCAATATAATCGGGGCTCAAGGCCGGTCCGCAACTGAATTTCCTGGAACGGCTTTCCTCCCTGGGGCAGGAGGGCAAGGTCGGTATCGATATGGGAAGCCCGTCCATGGGACAGAGATGATGGACGACCCGGAGTTCATCGCCCGGAGACAGAAGGGTCCGCTGGGGACTGGCCAGGCCCGGCAAAGAACGGGCCATTAATAGATCCGCGCCAGCAGCAATAGAACGATGGTCGTGATCGATGACAGGAACACGAAGGCAATTCCAGCCGTTTTCAAGGCGATTCTCAGCGCGAACTTCCTGTCCGGGCAGTGCCGGCGGCACTCTTCGTACGTGATCAGGAACGCCGACACTGCGCCGAGCAGGGAGAACACGACGACCAGCGGCAGAAAGGCCAACCCCTTCATTCCCGATGCCCGATGGCGGTTTCCATCTTATTGAAACGACGCCTGCCTACAGCTTGTTGGCGATATCCCTTTCGTCCGGGGCTTGGTCGTCGACCAGCGGCGCCTCCAGCAGGTGCCCGGGCAGGAAGAATTTATTGGCCGCCAGGGTGGGGATCACGGCGCTGGCGATCACGGCGCCCACTATGAATGAATATTGCTCCTGGGAGATGATGCGGTGCGTCAGGCCGAACAGAGCCGATATCGTTCCGAACGTCAACCCTGTCGACATGAGCAGCGTGTAATACCATTTTTCTCGCCGGTTTTCCTTGAAGGCATGGAGGACGGGATAAAGACCGAATATTTTGGTCATGACCTTCCCCCCGAAGAGAACGATAAAGACCAGCGGCGCCGCCGCCAGCGCCGGGACCGACACCAGGGCTCCGGCCCGTAAAAAATACAGGGGGGTCAGGAAGCCGACGGTCAGGGTCCTGAGCCGGCGGACGAAGTGGCCATCCTTCTCCATGGTGTTCGCCAACGCCATGCCGATGATGTACGCGGGCAGGACCGGCTCGCTGCCCGACCAGAGGGCGAGGACGCCCATGGAGAGGACTACGAAGAGGATCCACTTGGCGCGGATGGCCGAGGTCTTATAGGCGAAATGACGGATGAGGAGATTGGTGATACGGGGCAGGACGAAGACCAGGGCCACGTTGGCTGCGACGAAGAATATCGTCCGGTAGGTGAACGGGGCGAATATCAAGCCCAGCCCGATGACCGTTCCCAGGTCGTTGACGAAGCAGGATCCGAGGATTCCCTTCCCGTACTCGGTCCGATTGAAGCCGGACTCGAGCATGACGGTATAGACGACCGCCATGGACGTCGTCGACAGGGCGATGCCGCACAGGAGGCTGGCGCGCGGGTCCCAGCCGATCACATAGCGGGCGATTAGGAAGCACCCTATGAACGGGGCAAAGAAGCCGGTCAGCCCGACGGCCGACACTTCCTTGATCTTGGACCTCATGATGCCGGGGCTCAGCTCGGCGCCGGCGAGGAAGGTGAGCAGGATCGCCCCGATGCCGGACAGCAGCCGCAGCCAGTCGGTCTGCAGGCCCAGGCGGTCGAAGAGGCCGAGTCTCAGCGCCGCGTAGCCTATCAAGGCCCCGACGGATATCTCCATCAGGGCGATCGAGATCTTCAGGCGGTTGGCCAGGACCGTGGAAACGACGGCGGCGAGAAACCAGAACGCGGCGAGGAAATAGATCTGATTCATCTTGATAACTCCTCAAGCGAATTCAATCAGGAGTTATCAGCACATTGGCGGTTTAAGGCGAACTCCATCGCCCGAATTGAAGTGAAAGTATATGAGGCCGGGCCCTGGATGTCAAGCGGTGCGCGGCGTCTCGCTCTGACCCGTCTCCTGCCTCGACCATTCGGTCTTGACATCGCCCGGAGGCCGGTTTATGTTTATCGGCAATGGAAGAAGGGGATTTCGGCTCAAGATCGAGTCCGTCACGAGCGCCGAGCGGAAAGGGTCTTTCTTCTCCTCTATACTCCATAAACGGCGAATCGCCATGAAAATCGTTTTACAGAGGGTCAAGGAGGCGAGCGTCGAGGCCGAGGGCCGGACGGTCGGCCGGATCGGCCGCGGCATCTGCCTCCTGGTCGGCGTCGAGAAGGGCGACACGGCCGATGATGCCCGGTCTCTGGCCCGGAAGGCCGTCGAGCTCCGCATCTTCCCCGACCGGGAGGGCAAGATGAACCTCGGGCTGGCCGAGACGGGCGGCGAAGTCCTTGCGGTTTCCCAATTCACGCTGGCCGGCTCGGTCCGCAAGGGCCGGCGTCCGAGCTTCGATAACGCAGAGGGCCCCGCCGTCGCCGCCGCCTTGTTCGAGGAGCTCGTCCGCGCGGTCCGCGAGGCCGGATTCAAGGTCGCAACCGGCGTCTTTCAGGCCGCGATGGAGGTCCG